>NZ_JADYWQ010000006.1:0-286081 GCF_015864725.1 Pseudoalteromonas sp. NSLLW24
ATTGCTTTATATTGTTAAAGAACGTTTTGAGTCGCTTTAGCGTCTCAAGGGATGCGAATAATACACCCTTTATTTTTCGAGTCAACACTTAGTTTTAAACTTTCTTTTTAGATAATTTAAAACCGAAGTTTTATTTAACTCTCTGATTAGTTCGTGCCTCGCTATGCGTTGGCGTTTCCTGTCTCAGTGGGGTCGCATTATAGGGAGATTCGAGCGGGGGTCAATGTTTTATTTCAGCTTTTTGACAATTAAATGAATTTAGTATGAAAGCTATACAAACAAAGGGCTACAGAGCTTTTATTGCCTATTAAACAACCAACACATGAGCAGTTAAACTATGTGCATAGATAAAACTACAATATTAGGTGCGTTAGGCTAAGCCAACTACAGTTTTTAGTTGGCGTTTAATAAAGTCTTACGTATGCCGTTAATTAAAAACTATAATTAAAGCCTGCGTAATAGCGTCGCCCTGAATAGCTTGAATTAAGTAATCGTGCATCTGTATCATCACCTAAACGCGTTACCGATTCCGACTTAGTTAAATTAATAACAGCAGCGGTTAAGCTTAGTCCTTCGTATAAGTTAACCGATGCATTAACATCAATCTGTTCGTATGGATCTTGATATACATTTAACCCACTATTAAGGCCTAATACTGTCTCCCCTCGTTTGTTATATGAAGCGCGCACATTAAAAGCGTCACCTTCATAATAAACAGAGGTGTTATACTGGTACTTTGCACTACCTATTAATGCCGACTGACCAAACTCTTCACCATTTACTGTTACATCTGCTTTATTGGTTTTGTTATAGGTGTAGTTTGCATAAAAACCAAAGCCATTATCAAACGCATGCTGGATAAATACTTCCGCGCCTTTAGATACTGCATCGGTACCATTACCTACAGTACTGTACGGAGCTATATTAATGGTTCCTGCATCTACTATATTATTTTTACCGGCAAAGTTTTGCTCTACATCAATTATCAGTGGCACAACAAAGTTATCTACTTTCTTATGAAAAAGTGCCAATCCAACCGCAGAACCCTTTGCATAATAATACTCAATAGATAAATCAGCTTGCACCGATTCAAATGGCTTCAAGTTTTTATTACCACCACTACCGCTAAAACCTGGCTGTTCATTAAATGCAGCTCTATCATTTGCCCATTCATCCGATACGAACGTAATACGCTGCTGCGCACCTAAATCGCTGTAATCAGGACGAGACATTACTTTTGCTATTGCCCCACGAATAACTAAATCGTCAGTTGCATCCCACGCTATATTAAAGCTTGAGTATTTGAGTGTCTTCGTTTTGCTGAGTGACTAATTGATAGTCTTCTACAAAGCGTGCGTCACCAGTTACTGGCTCGCCTGTTTCGTCATTTGTGTGGTCTAATTGGTAGGTATATAAGTCAGTAGATGAAGTAAGTGTTTTTGTTTGCACAACACGCACGCCCAAATTACCTCTTACTTCACTAAACTCAAAATCGCCTTGAATATAAAAAGCAGATATTTTCTCTTCAATGTCGTAAACAAAGTTATCTTCAATACGTGTATAAGGTACATAGCTAGCAGTGACCATATCGCGATATTTATCCCAGTCGATACTTGGCATTTGGTTTATATCAAAACCACCAACAATATTACTCTCACTAGTAAATACATTTTGAGCTAATGGCATTCCACCATTCCATTGGTAGCTGTCGAAACGCGTAATACCTTGCTCGCTTGCTTCGCCCGCAGCAATATCAAAATTAGGATCTAAAAAGAATGTATTGCCAGTTTCACGATGAAGCGTGGAGTTACGGTATTTAACACCGGTTCTAATTGTTTTTAAAAAGCCCCAATCAACATAAAAATCCACATCAGCCTGGTAGTAATCTTCCTCAAGCTCACTGCGTACAAAACTTGAGTTTGAAGAGCCCGCATCACGACCGCCTCCAATTCCACTTTGCAAGTTAGCTAGTGTATTTGGGTCAATATTAAGTGATACATTATTTTGATTGAGTGACCAGCCAGCCGTTTGAGCAGCATTTTGAATAGCAATGGCGTTTTCGCCCGCGTTTGAACTTTTATATGCAGCTTCCCAACTTTCTTCTGGTCCTCCTTCTGATTTTGTATTACCCACGACAAAACGCGCTTTAAAATTATCGCCTTCATAAGTTAAATTAAAATCAAAGGTATCGGAGGTGGATTCTTCACGTACATAACTGCCGCGCATCCACGGAAACTGCATATCACTTTCAATACCGCTTGTCATCGCATCGTATTGCATACCAGTAACAATACTCCCCGACTCATCAAGATTTACATCAGTTAAAAAATCAGAATTTAAAGACCACTCAGGTATATCAATCACAGATTCAGTTCTGTCTTGGCCGAGTGTAAAGCCAAAGTAATTAAATCCAAGCTCTAAACGATTTGTTGGTCGCCACTGCGTACTAAATTGAATTCCTTCGCGCTCACGTTTTTCGTTAAGGACTGAACCTCGCACAACTTGTGGAAACCAAACGCCATCGTAACTGTTACCGTTTGCATCATTAATAGCATCCCACCCATTATTGTTATCAACTGCGTTACCGTTTATATCTGTAGGTTGCCCAGTACCAGTATAGCGCCATATATTTGCATCAGTTCCGCCCGAAAGTGTTCTGTTTGTTCGCTCCTGATACGTATAGCCAACTAATACACCAAAGTTTTCGTTGTCGTTTTTCCATGAATATAAACCCGTAAACTGCGGTTCGTACTCTTTTGTAACATCAGCGTAAGTACTCTCTACATTAAATACACCTGAGTTTGCATCCATACTCAAAGGCTTTCGGCTGTGCATTAATACAGTACCACCAACCCCTCCTTCATCTAAGCGTGCCTCTGGCGATTTATAAACCTCTACACTTTCAATCATCGAAGACGGTAACAAAGCATAATCAAACGAACGCGAAGGCTCCCCTGGAGAAGACGCAATAAAATTACCATTAAGCTGTGTAAAAGTTAGCGCCGACGACAAACCACGAATACTGACTGATGAACCTTCTCCGCCGTCACGCTCAATTACCACACCAGGTACACGCTGAAGAGAGTCGGCAACGTTTTTATCAGGGAATTTTCCAATATCTTCAGCGGTAATTGCATCAACCACAGAGCCTGACATACGTTTTACATCTAAGTTTTCGGCCATGCTTGAACGGATACCACGTACTTCTATTACTTCTATATCTTTTTTTATTTTTGCTTCCTCGGTTATTTCTGCACTAAATGCATTGGCGCAACCTATCGCGGATAAAATAGAAAGACACAATGTTGATTTTGAAAGTTTAGACGAAGCGTGTACTGAGTTATTATTATAGCTAAGTGCTGTCATAGGAAGTGCTATTCCGTTTAAAGCTGCTTATGTTGATTCAAGCAAGTTAGTTAATCATTCTGCAGCAATCAAATTGACGCAAAGAAAAAAATTTTGCTAATTTTATACAACCAAACTTAATCTTTTATTAACGAGAGCTTAAAATTAGATGAGCTGCTTTCAGGCAACAGTGAATAAAAAGCTCATGTAGACAGCACCTTTAATACCTAAGCTAATATTTATTTTTAAGGTGTATTAGGTAGATTTTCAAAGAATATAGACTAAAGTTATTTAAAGAACTTTATAACTATAAAAAATATTTAACGCAACCATAAAGAATTAGTTGGTGACAGAGGGAGATATTTACTTTTAATTATCGTATAAATCTAGTCATATGCTAAAACACCACTAAATATAACTGGTTTATATATCGTTGTTTATTCAATATTTTGTATTTTAATACTCGCTTGGATGAATATTCCTAATAAATTAACCTTGAATAGGAGCTTATTTATGAAAAGTAATATTAAATTAATCATTGCTGTATGTTTTATTATTTGGTTTATCAATGACAGCAACGCCCACAGTGCAAAATCTAACTTTGATCTAGATGACAATGGCTTATATGATGACTACGAACGTAAATTGTTACTTGATTTTCTTGGGGGAAAATATCCAGAAATCAACGCTAATTACGACACTAATGATGATGGTAAGGTAACAGTACTAGAGCAAACCACTGGTCGACTTCCATTATCGCTGCGTATTCCCAAACGCGCAATTGATAGCACAACCAAAGTTCCTTGGGCTTTAAACCTTTTTCCTGAGTGGCTTATGTCTGCTTATTTTCAAGAAGACACTGTAATAGGTAATGTAATAAATCATTCTTCTCGCGGAACTATTATAGCTAATGCAACACAAGCAAATCTCTCCCTTCAACCAGCCAAAACAAGAAAAAATAATGGTATTGAATTTACGGAGAATTCTGGGCAATATTTAATAATGCCTGGTCAGCGCGATGCTAGATGGAATTACAGATGGATGCTTTTTACTTTTAGGATCGATGCTAATACAGGTAATAATTCTGAAACGGTTTTATTAGATATTAACCATGGTAAAGGTTCAAATAAGTCATCTCCTAAAATCTGGTATAACAAAACAAACGGTCTAAGTATTCAGTATGTCGGTCTAAATAATAATGGTCTTGATAAACGAATTATGACCACTAAAAATGGCGTGGTCGCAGATGGTAAAACATGGAATGTTATTGTTGCCGGGATCCGCTATGGTCAGATGTTCGCCTCCGTAAATGGTACATTAATATCTAGTGAAACAGTCCAACCAGATCGCTTTTCAGGCGAGTGGATTAGTAATACTTCCTCATACATTGGCGATAAAGATATTGGTAATATGGCTTGGGCATATGATTCATTAGTATTTGGTTTAACTGAACCATCAGAAGCTATGGTTCAAAAAATGACTGGCTGGGCTGCTTATCGTCTTAGTACTAATAAAGCGTTATTTAGTAATGGAATATCTTCAATTGATCTGCCAAACAAGCATCCATATAAAAATATTAGACCTATAATGGATGCTGAAGACTTCCCTTATCGTTATATTCATAATGAAAAAGAATGGACGGCTTGGGGGAGCTCTATTAATAGCTCTGAAGTACGCATTAATGGTGGTGGGGAACGTGTATCTACAGACGACTTTGAAAGAGTATTTTATGATGACTTTCGTAATAATCGAGTAAAAGCGAGTTTTAGTGGTGAATCTGACCTTTGGTCTGCACCTGGGTTTAATCCGGCAGTTGGCGCGAGTGCTCAGCTGATGCCTCCTAGTGAAACATTTAATGTTTATCCCCATGATGAAGATGAAAAAAAACAATCTCTTTTGCTACGAAAACAAAACGAAAGATGGAAAGCGAGTGCTTTTTATAGCGTGAATGATCTTGGACATGGATATACTTGGACTGGGCCAAAAATTTTTCGAATTCGTAGTATGCTTCCTAAAATAAACAAAAATGATTTGCCTGGGGGGTTATTTCCAGCATTTTGGTCTTATAATCCTGATTTTTTGTTTTGGCGAACAGCAAACCGCATCGAAGTAGATTGGTTTGAATTCGATGGAAAAAATGGAGCTTGGTTGAACGGGCTTTCTTCTCATTACCACTATGCTCATGTACCAAACATATTTGCAAAAGATGACTCTAGTTATAAAAGTTACAAAGCATATTGGGGAGAACTGACGGAGCAAAAAAGTAAAATTGAAGGTGGTCTTGAATTTTGGGATGGGCAATACCACACCTGGGAATTTGTTATTGATAATGACATGACTTATATAAATGTGACTATTAAAGATGAAGCTGGGAATGAAAAGTGGGTTGAAGTTGGTCGTGTACCAACCGCACCAACTTATCTTGAAAGGCTTGATTTGCAACTTGACTATGCGCTCAGATCTTACGATGGCAATCCGACGAGCGATCAAGAAAGCTTCACCATAGACTCTATTGAAGTACTACAAAAAACATCAAACATAATAAAAATCCCAAAATCCTTTATCAGTAAACCAATTATTACAGGAGAAAAAGTAGTTGGTGGCACCATAATCTGCCAAGCTAATTTACAAGATATTACAGATATTCGTTATTATTGGTTTGCTGATGGTTATCCGTTAACATACACCGCAACTAATACCTACGATATTACGAGTGAAGAATCTGGGAAAGAAATTCGCTGTATGGTAAAAGCGGTTGGCGCACTTAACATGCCAGAAGCTTGGACTGAGAAAGTAGCTATAGCAGAATAATATAGATGATCTATGGGTTATAACGGAGCTTGTATATTTACTTACACAAAATAAACAGCTATTTACTCCGTAATTTAAAATCTACATAGCTCCTTCAGTAAAATTTAACCATTAAAGAACTGCTATTCTTTAATGGTTAAATTTTTCAAACTGGGGATAATTTAATCTCTGTAAAAAGTAGAAATCGCCCCAAAAAAGTTTATACCGCAGCTATTCAGTATTTATATAGTTATAATTTTCTGATCATTTGTTTAAAGCACATATCCACGCTTAGCATCCTTAGTATTGTGCAAAAAAAGTACTTTACTGAAAATTAACTTATATGAGGTCAACAACCAACGAACTTTATACTACTTCTCTAATTTATTAATAACATCAGAGAGTTCTAAGAGTGTAGGCTTTCCACCATAATAATTGGTATCTATATGATAGCTATTACCCACCCAGAAAGGTACTTTAGTTGAGTTATGTCCATGTATTGAAAAGTCGACTCCATGACTTTTAACTACCTTATTTTGTTTAACTACTTCGCGATCCCACAATAGAGATTGCACAATCACCGATTTATCATCAGGGTAATTTTCCCAATCCCACGATTGGGCAAATGTATGAGACAACCCAATTTTATAACCGCGATATTCAAGTACTATTGAAAGAGGTTTAGTTAGTAACTCATCGCACATAACATTGAGCTTTTCACTCGATACCGACTTGTGCCAATTGCCACCATTGTCAGTCCATAATTTAAAAGCCGCTTTATCATTACTTAATAATGATTCCAACATTAAATGCTCATGATTACCTAATATCATACATGCCCTAATGGCTTGTAAGTATGTAAATAAGTCATATGTTTTATCCCCGCGATCAACAAAATCGCCTAGGCAAAACAAAGTATCTCTTTCAGGGTTAAAATTTACGTTATTAAGTGCGTTTTTTAAGGCAGGTAAATCACCATCAAGATCGCCAATTACAAATACTCGGCACTCATCATTAATAAATATTGCTTGTTTTGAAGATACAGCCTGAATAGCGTTAATACCTATATGCAAAATAGACTCCTATAGAATGCAATCTAAAACTTAGATTAATACTTGAGTTTATAAAGCCTTAAGGTAACACAATATAATTGATAATTAATGAAGGTAATAAGATTTGATTGAAACTAAAAATGTATGACAGCGGACTTTAACTACAAGCTAAATAAGTAATGTAGATAGTTTTTAACCAATAGTAAAAAGCGGCTTAGCAAAATACCTGAACAAGTTATAAGTTCGTTAGCAGCACAAACTTATCAGCCAGCTCATCTAAACTTTCACGCTTATTAGGATCGGGCTTTATACAGTCAATAGGGCATACACTTACACAAGTAGGTTTATCATAATGCCCTACACACTCAGTACATTTATTCGCATCTATTTGGTATATCTTCGCGCCCATATAAATAGCCTCATTAGGGCACTCTGGGTCACACATATCGCAGTTAATGCATTTACTATTTATGAGTAGAGCCACTTTTTAGCCTTTCTAATTAAAGTCCTATAAAACAAAAAATGAAAAAATAGAGCATTTACTGCTTTATTTTAAATTATATGATTAACAGCGTTAGATTATGCATTTTATTGACTTTTTCTTTGTTGATCTTTATCAATAAAAACTTCTGGCTTCTCTAATGAAATTTTAAAGCGTCGCTGTTAATATTGTCTACATCCTAAACAATAAAGTAGTTCTGATGGCAGCTAGTTATTCTCTCGATGATTTACGTTACTTTTGCACCATAGTAAAATTAGGTAGCTTTAAAAAAGCATCAATAAGCCTTGATATGTCACTATCAACTTTAAGCCGTAGAATACGTTTATTAGAGCAAGCACTTCAATTAACGTTACTAAATCGAGATGCCCATCGAGTTACACTTACGCATACTGGCGAGTTATATTACGATCGCTATCGTAAACTGTTCGATAAAGTAGAGTGTATAGAGCAAGCACTTTGTGATGAGAAAGACCAACCTAAAGGGAAAATTAGGATCTGCGCACCCATTTACATGGGTAAACATTTTTTAAGTGCTATTTTTTGTAATTTTTTACTGCAGTATCCCGATATTCAACTAGATTTACGCTTTTCAAATAACCTTATTGATATTGAAAAAGAAGGGATTGATATAGCGTTTAGAGTAAGAAACCCTGCTATTGATAATTGGGTTATTAGAGAACTAAAGCTTACTCATAATGTATTGTGTGCTCATCCTGACTATGATTATCAATCCATCACTCATCCTGAGCAATTAGAAGAGCAATCAAAAGTTACGTGCGTTGGGTTGGTACCGTGGCAATTAAAAAATCAGCAAACGAGTGAAGAGTACAGTTTTAATCCAAACACACATGTTCGATTAGAAGTTGATGAAATTCAAATGATGAAACAAGCAGTTGAGTCTGGTGTGGGTATTAGCTACATCCCTGATTATATAGCATTACCACTTATTAAAGCCGGAAAGCTTAAACACATTCTTCCTGATTGGCAAAGCAAAGGGCAGCCATTTTCTATGCTTTATCGCGACAGAAAACAAATCCCTTATCGAGTGCGATTACTTATAGAGCATACACTGCAACACTTTACTAAAATGTAGCAGTGTGGGTTTTTATCATTGAAATAATTAAGCTAATTCGACCGTTAAAAACTAAGCCTTAGTACAATTACACCTAAAAACGCCGTTGTTAATCCTATAACCTCTTGGCGTGTAAAAGACTCTTTTAGAACGATGCGTGAGTACAACAAAATAATTAAAATATTCATACCTGAAATCGCTGAAATTAGCCCTGTATTACCAATTGCAAAAGCCGATATTATTGCAACCATGCCTGCTACATTTGTTAAACCAATAAGTAACCCGCATGAAAATGTTTTACTCGCAGACCAATACCCTTGAGAAGTGCCTTGCTCTGCTAACATTTTTTTACGTTTTACTAACCAACTAACAGCAAAAAGAAAACTACCAAACCCGAACATAGACGTTAGCGTTGCAAACGTATCAGCTTCAAGAAGTGTTGATTGCTTACCCATTAAATCATTAAATGCAAAGGCAAGTGCAGCGAGTAATCCCCATTGTGCACCTTGTAGGTTATTCAACGAAATATCGCTTGAATAACGAATGATATAAAGGCCACCAAAAATAATAAAAAAGCCAATTAATTGAATAGCAGTTAAGGTTTCTTGCCATAATAAAAAGGCAAATAAAAGTACAAATAAAGGCGTTAACCCCGACAGGATGCTAATTAAAGACGCTTTCCCAACCGAAAACCCTTTGTGCAAAAACCCATTAGCCGCAAAAGATCCAAAACCTAAAGCGAGCCCAACAGTAATATCAGCCCAGCCGTACCACGTGTGCTCAAACACCACAGTACCTAGCGCACTAATTATAAACCCCACAAAAAAAACACCGAATAATAATAGATTACGATTAATCTTTTTTTGTGACGTCCATTGGTACATTATTCCTCGCGCACCAAAAAAAATAGTGGCGAGTAATGCAAAAATTATCCACATATAAATGAGACCCTTTATAATTTACTTTGATAAACCCGAATGAAAAGTGGTTATTTAACATTGTTGAATGCAATGACTATTACATAAAGGTTCAGCTGTAAAACACGTAGCCACTACAAAAGCGTTACCCGATACCTAGCTTCTACTCTATAAAATAAACAGCTTAAGCTTCACATAATAAAATACTAGCCACACAATTACACTTTAATAAACAACAACACCAGTATATTTAATCTATAAATATTATAAATAGGCATAAATGGCACTATAGTTCCCATAAATAGTATTTAACTATTTAGTCGTTTAAATTTAATCACATAGTGACCAACTAACACACAGAAATAACAACAACTTAGTGAAAAAAACGAATTTATAAAAACATAAAAAACATTTTTAAACTGTAATTTTATCGCCAATATATTTTTAACCTAAAACTCAATTGACTTTATTTTTAAACTCAATATGATTGATTTAAACAAAGAGGATAATATGTTTACTTTAATCACATACCTGCTAAAAACAAATACCACCTTCGGAATTTAAGCCGAGTGTAACCCTTACACTCGGCAGTTACACTGTACCTTTATATATTTAAATTCGATTCAGTTTTTGTGGGGATAAGTCCATGCTTTCTTTTATGTTCGAGCGTAAAAAACCTTTCCTGTCTAAAAATGACTTCACAGACGCAGCGATACTATTACAACCGCTGAAGCTTGCGTATTTACTACAAGAAGTCGAGTATTCACAGCGGCCTTGGTCAAAATTCAATCCGCATGTACAAATTAATAGCACGGTGGTTATTAAAAATATAACCACCGGTTTTAAGCGCCGTATAACTTTAGTGCCTCCAAGCCAACGAAAGCACTTTATTAGTGACGTATCATTTCACTCTTCTCTTGGGGTCGCTCTTTTAGGGCATAAAATAAATCATATTATTGAATATAAAGAAGCTGGGGAATCCCACCTTTGGGAAATAATAGCCATTAATATTAAGGAGAAAATATAGAGTAAATTATTTCAATTTTTATTTATTAATTTTATATATTTAATTGGAGTTATTTGTAATGAGTAAAGAAAAACCTAAAAAACATGCAAGCAAAACATTAAAACAAAAACGTAAAGAGCGAAGAGATAAGCTAAAGCAACTTGAAAAATAATCAATATTATTTTAAATAAAGTCGTAAACTCGGGGTTTTATAACCCCGAGTTTTTTGAAAAAACTATATTCAGCTGTAGCTAAACAGCTTGTTTAAATGGATTACGTGTATCTTGGTGCTCATCAAGGTTACGCATTAAAATAGCGTGTTCTAAGTTAATCCCCTCATCTAGTCCGATTTTTACAATGTGGCCAGAGCCCTTAGCATCGCTAATAATTTCACCCTTTTTGTTTTCCATATATTCAAGCTTAAAAGTAAAGTTACCTTGTGGTGTCATAAGCTCTAAAGAGTGGCCTGTACAAAATTTATTTTTAACGTCTATTTCAACTAATCCATTTTCGCAGCGCCCAAGTACTTCACCTACAAATTGCTGTTTAGTTGATACAGAATGACCGTACTCATAGTTTTGATAATCTTGATGGGCATGGCGTTTTAAAAAACCTTCGGTATAACCACGATGCGCTAGATTTTCGAGAGTTTTAAATAAGTTAGTATCAAATGGTTTACCCGCAGCTGCGTCGTCTATTGCTTTGCGATAAACTTGTGCTGTGCGCGCTACATAATAAAATGACTTAGTACGCCCTTCTATTTTTAAACTATGTACACCCATTTTTGTTAACTGCTCTACGTATTGCACTGCGCGTAAATCTTTTGAGTTCATAATATACGTGCCGTGTTCATCCTCAAATGCAGGCATATACTCACCAGGGCGACCTTGTTCCTCTAGCATAAATACATCGTTGCTTGGCGCGCCTTCACCCAGTGTAGGAATCACCTGTTTGGGGTCGATTTTATGCACCATTTCTCCGGTTTCGTTCTCAACACCAGGTTTTACATCGTAATCCCAACGACATGCATTAGTACACGTACCTTGGTTGGGATCGCGCTTGTTAATATAACCCGAAAGCAAACAACGCCCTGAATACGCCATACAAAGCGCACCATGTACAAACACTTCAAGTTGGGTGTCTGGGCAGAGTGTGCGTATTTCAGTTATTTCTTCGAGCGACAGCTCCCGTGATAAAATAACGCGTTCAATTCCCTGCTTTGCCCAAAATTGTACACTCGCGTAATTTACCGCATTTGCTTGTACCGATAAGTGAATTGGCATGGCAGGCCACTTTTCACGAACAAGCATAATCAAACCAGGATCAGACATAATCAGCGCATCAGGTTTCATCGCTATAACTGGTTCTATATCACGTAAATACGATTTAACTTTGGCATTATGCGGCGCAATATTAGACACCACATAAAACTTTTTATTTTGCGCATGGGCTTCACTAATCCCGACTTGCAGCGTGTCTAGGTCAAACTCATTATTACGTACACGCAAGCTATAACGAGGTTGTCCAGCATAAACCGCATCAGCCCCATAAGCGAAAGCGTAGCGCATGTTTTTTAAACTGCCTGCTGGGCATAATAATTCAGGAATAAATAGCGTTGAAGAAGTAGCTGGTATCATGTGCGCTCCATACATCGAACTGGGTTTAAACCAGTTGCATGACTTGTCATTAACAAATAAGTAAACAGAAGCGCGGCAGTATAAATGCGGTTAATAATTTACATTTGATCGAGATCACAAAACTGCAATCAAATTGGTTTTTAATATAATTAGGATTTTTTACGTAAAACGCGTATAATTCGCGCCCGTTAATATTCACACTTTTACTTAAAATTATTGGAGCATAAAGATGGCTTTAGAACGTACTTTTTCAATCGTAAAACCTGATGCAGTTGCTAAAAACCACATTGGCGCTATCTACAACCGTTTCGAATCTGCTGGCCTTAAAATCGTTGCAGCTAAAATGGTTCACCTTTCACAAGAGAAAGCTGAAGGTTTCTACGCTGAACATAGCGAACGTCCTTTCTTCGGTGCTTTAGTATCTTTCATGACATCTGGTCCAGTAATGGTTACAGTTCTTGAAGGCGAAAACGCTGTTCTTAAAAACCGTGAAATCATGGGTGCTACTAACCCTGCTGAAGCACTAGCTGGTACTTTACGTGCAGACTACGCTGATAGCATCGACGAAAATGCTGTTCACGGTTCTGACGCTGTTGAATCTGCTGCTCGCGAAATCGCGTACTTCTTCGCTGACGAAGAGCTTTGTTCACGTACTCGTTAATTCGAATTCGTTAACATATTGAAAAGGGCTTTCGGGCCCTTTTTTAGTCATTACGTAAAGTATTAATCAGAAACTCATGATGTTTTACTTAATGATTAAAGTGAGTGAATTGTGTACAATTCGTCCTCGTAAATTTTATCTCCACCGTCACCGATTGAGGTTGTTTCATGACCGAGCAAAAAAAGATTAACTTATTAGATTTAAACCGAGAAGCAATGCGCGAGCTATTTGCATCGTTCGGTGAAAAGCCGTTTCGTAGTGACCAGGTGATGAAATGGATTTATCATTTTGGCGTAGATAACTTCGACGATATGAGCAACGTAAACAAAAAGCTTAAAGAAAAACTTAAAGCTGAGTGCGAAATTGTAGCGCCAGAAATCACTGTGCGCCAACAAGCAAGCGACGGTACTATTAAGTACGCACTTATTCTGGAAGGCGGCCAAGAAGTAGAAGCCGTTTGGATCCCTGAAAAAGAGCGCGCTACGTTATGTGTATCATCACAAGTGGGTTGTGCTCTTGAATGTACTTTTTGTTCTACTGCTCAACAAGGCTTTAACCGTAACTTAAAAGTATCTGAAATTATTGGTCAAGTTTGGCGTGTAGCTAAAGATATAGGCCTTGATGGTCATAGCGAAAAGCGCCCAGTAACTAACGTTGTAATGATGGGTATGGGCGAGCCTTTACTTAATCTTAAAAACGTAGTGCCAGCAATGGAACTAATGATGGACGATTGGGGCTTTGGTTTATCTAAGCGCCGCGTAACATTAAGTACTTCAGGCGTTGTACCTGCTCTTGATTTACTAAAAGAGAAAATTGACGTAGCACTGGCTATTTCACTTCACGCACCCGATAACGCACTGCGTGACATTTTAGTGCCAGTTAATAAAAAGTACCCTATTGAAGAATTTTTAGCCTCATGTCGTCGTTATATCGATGGCTCAAAAGCAAATAAAGATGTAACGGTTGAATACGTGATGCTTAACGGTATTAACGACAGCACCGATCAGGCGCATGCATTAGTGCAAACGTTAAAAGGCACACCTTGTAAGGTAAACCTTATTCCGTTTAACCCGTTCCCGGGTAATGAATACACGCGCTCAAGCAATAGCCGTATTGACCGTTTTTCAAAAGTATTACAAGCAGCAGGCGTTACCTGTATTGTGCGCCGAACTCGCGGTGACGATATTGACGCTGCTTGCGGACAGTTAGTAGGTGATGTAGTTGACCGTACTAAACGTTTAGCTAAAAAGAAAATGCGTGACGATAACGCAATTAGCGTTAATATCCACCAAGCATAATCTGTAACCACCCTATGTTAATTAGTCATGTAGGGTGGTTAAGTTGTTTATTTTTAAATAAATGATGCAACAACAAAGGTTTTAGGTAAGATAGGCGCCATGGACTAAAAATAAAGAGATAAGGTAATGCGATCTATACTTGCTATAACACTATCAACACTTGCCTTAAGTGGCTGTGTTAGCGAAAGTAGTTATAACGGCAGTAATAAGCCCGTCGTCGAAAATAAAATTAATAATACTGGCGCAGCACGAACACGAATTGCTTTAGCCCTACAGTATTTAAAAACGGGTAATAACTCTCAAGCCAAATACAATTTAGAACGTGCAGCTGCATTTGCTCCTGACCTACCTGAAGTACATTACTCTCTTGCTTATTACTATCAACAAGTAGGCGAAAACCCGCTAGCTGATAAAGCCTACCAAAAAGCACTCGAAATAAAGCCTGACGATCCTAATACCCTTAATAACTACGGCGTGTTTTTATGTGGTATTGATGAATACGATCGTGCAACTGATCAATTTTTAAAAGCCATTGAAGTACCAAGTTATATTCGCGTTGCCGAAAGTTACGAAAATTTAGCCTTGTGTGCTATTGAATTTGATGATTTTGAAAATGCAGAAAGTTACTTTCAACAGGCACTTAATCACAGCTCTCAGCGTACATCTACGTTAATTAGTTTAGCAGCGCTGTATTACGCAAAAAGTGACTTATACAAAGCCAGTGAACTTTTAAAACGCTACGAAAGCACAGGTCGAGTATCTTCTCGCGCATTAATGCTTAGCTACCTTGTAAAAAACAGAATGGGCAGAATAGAAGAGGCTGAAAAAATTTCCAGCACTATTTTACAAACTTACTCTAGCAGTAACGAAGCCTATGCATTAAAAGAGAAAAGAACACGTTTTAATGAGTTTGAAATACTGCGAGAAAAATACCGCAAAGCGCAGTTAAAAGAACTAAAAAATGACGAAAGCGGCGCGCACGTTAGTTCAAAACCAAAAATAAAAGTAATCAGAAAGAAACGTTCACCACAAGACGGTTCAACAAGCTTGGTAACAAACAACGAACAAAAAACAGATAAAAAGATCGCAACAGCAAATAACCAAGATGTAAATCCAGTTATAGTAAGAGAAAAGCAAGCTAAGGCGGTACAAAACACGGCCAGTAAGCAAGCCGACGAAGCAACCGTAATAGCAAAACAAATAACAACTCAAAAAGAAGAAGTTCCTAAAGTCGTAGCGCCAAGCAAACCTACCGATACATCGGCTGTTATGCTTGCACTTACTACTGAGCACGACTCTGCAGATTCCGTAGTAGCTGCACCTAAAAAAGCTAAGCCCGTTTACGAACCTCAAAAAGAAGCTATAGCAGCAAAGCAACCAACTAAAGCTGATGACGAAGTTACAATAATTTCGTTTGGCGCACCTAAAACAGGCCAGTTTAATTCGCAGCAAACTAGTAACTATAGTAATTCAGTTCCTGCAGTTACCGCTCAAAAAAATAATAGTGACGTGGTATTCTACGAAGCGACTAAAAATACAACTGTATTTGAAAATAGCAGCTATCAAAATGATGCAGATATTGAATTTAAAAGTTACGAAGCAGTACAAAAAACAGAGCTCCCAATGCTTAACCCTAAAGTATCGCCTTTACGCGTGCCATTTCACGTAATTGCTGTTGGCGAAAACCTATTTAGCATTTCGGTGCGATACAATGTTAAACTACAAAAGCTCCTGCAATGGAATGGTCTAAAAGAGTCGGATCGGGTAATGAATGGAAGTAAAATATACCTAAACGATCCAAATATTTATTACGAAATTAAAGCTGGTGATTCCCTTTACGATATAGCTACCCAGCGGCATGTATTAATTGATGAATTAATGCGATGGAATAAATTAAGTCCTGATATAGCACTAAAACCAGGGCACAAACTTTTACTAGTGGATCCAGACTCATACACATTATGAATGAAGAAAATACGCAAACACAGAGCGAACAGCCAACTGTAGGCCAAATATTAAAAAATCACAGAGAACAAGCGAACGTTAGCATAGCGACTATTGCTGCACCGTTAAAGCTGTCTGAACTTCAAATTAAACGCCTTGAAAATGATGAATTTACATTACTCGGCCCTATTACTTTTGTTAAAGGCTATATAAAAAACTATTGCCGTGAATTAAAAGTAGATAGCGCACCTATATTAGCAATGATGCCAGCCCCACCGGAGCCGGCTAAACCCGCTAATATGCAGAGTTTTTCACGCCGTACAGAAAAAGAAGCAAACGACAGTCGTTTAATGTTTTTTAGCTATTTAATTTTAGCGATTGTTATTGGCTCATCTGCTTTATGGTTTTGGCAAAACGCGACACCTATTGAAGAGCAAACGAGTAACATAAACGTTGCCAACTCAAAAATGAGCGAGCGCCAAGCCGCTCAACCCAGTATTTCAGAGCAACAGCAACAAGCCGAAATTGACGATGAATCATTATTAGAATCACAAAGCACGTCTAGTGAAACATCAACAAGCCCAGAAATAGTTAAAGAAACGGCTCCTATTGTTTCTAACAGCGCAAGTCAAGAAGATGCTAGCAGTACAATTGTCATGAACTTTACTGGCGAAAGTTGGGTTGAAATTTACGACGGCGAAGGCGAAAAAATAGCATTCGGCGTTAAAAAAGCAGGCTATATTATGACCGTAAGCGGTACGCCTCCTTTTTCAGTTGTGCTTGGTAAGCATGACGCTGTAGACATTACTTTAAACGGTGAACCTGTAGATGTTTCTGCATTTCCTCAAAACCGTTTAGCCAAATTTACATTACCACTAGCAGAGTAGTCGCTATGTTTTCAGAATCTCCAATTAAACGCAGAAAATCCACCCGAATCAATGTAGGTAACGTCCCTATTGGTGATGGTGCCCCTATTGCAGTGCAATCAATGACCAACACCGACACCATGGATGTTGATGCAACTGTTGCACAAATACAGGCAATACAAGATGCAGGTGCCGACATAGTCCGTGTATCAGTACCAACAATGGATGCAGCCGAAGCGTTTAAAAGTATAAAAGAGCAAGTAACGATTCCGCTAGTTGCAGATATTCATTTTGATTATCGTATTGCCTTAAAAGTAGCAAAATACGGTGTAGATTGCCTGCGTATAAACCCGGGTAATATAGGTAGTGAAGAGCGTATTAGAGCCGTAGTAGACTCAGCACGCGAGCACAACATTCCTATTCGTATTGGTGTAAATGGCGGTTCACTAGAGCGCGACTTACAAGAAAAATACGGCGAACCAACACCAGAAGCCTTATTAGAATCAGCAATGCGCCATGTAGATATATTGCGCCGCCTTGATTTTGACCAATTTAAAATATCAGTAAAAGCGTCTGACGTATTTTTAGCTGTAGGTGCATATCGCTTACTCGCTAAAGAAATAGACCAACCACTGCATTTAGGTATTACCGAAGCGGGCGGCATGCGCTCAGGCTCTGTTAAATCTGCAGTAGGTTTAGGTATGCTTCTTGCCGAAGGTATTGGCGATACCCTGCGTGTATCACTTGCTGCCGACCCGGTACAAGAAATTAAAGTAGGCTTTGATATCTTAAATTCATTGCGCATTCGTTCGCGTGGAATTAACTTTATTGCCTGCCCTAGCTGCTCACGCCAAGAGTTTGATGTAGTAAGCACCATGAACCAACTTGAAGAGCGCTTAGAGGATATTATCGAACCTATGTCAGTTTCGGTAATTGGTTGCGTTGTAAATGGACCAGGTGAAGCGCTTGTGAGTGATATAGGGCTTGCCGGTGCAAATCGTCGTTCTGGTTTGTATATAAATGGCGAACGCCAAAAAGCGCGCATTGATAACAACAACATTGTTGACCAGCTTGAAGGTTATGTACGCGACTTTATAGAAAAAAAGCAGAGCCAAACACCGATTGACATAAAAATAGTCGAATAAATACCGCATAAAGCGCCAAACAGCGGTGTTTGGCGTTTACCTTTATAGCTAGTGGATACCCAAACGACCCCAAGATACAGAATTCAGCGTTTCACAGGCTCTTAATATCAAGGCGTTACTTTGCAAGAATGGCAATCCCTTTTAAAAAGTAACAACGATGAGAGTAAGTGTCTGTGAAACACCCAACGGGTTGGTTTAAAAGCGATTTATACTGCGTTATTGATTTTAACAATAGAACCACTATTACTTTCAATCAATGCCTTGCCTAAATCGCTTTTAATTCCAACTGAAACTCGCATCTTGGGGTGGTTTGGGTATATAATGGCGGGTCAATTTTTAGCATTCTTGTTGTGTAAGCATTTTTCATTACACAAAAAAACAGCATTTAGGATTTATCAGTGGCAAAACAAATTCAGGCAGTTCGCGGTATGAACGATTGTCTGCCGGGCGATACACAAGTTTGGCAGAAAGTAGAAAACATTTTACGCGAGACAGTAGCATCGTTCGGTTATCAAGAAATTCGTTTTCCTATTGTAGAATCAACCGACTTATTTAAACGCTCTATTGGTGAAGTTACCGATATAGTAGAAAAAGAAATGTACACCTTTGCCGATCGCAATGGCGACTTATTAACACTTCGCCCAGAAGGCACCGCAGTATGCGTACGTGCTGGCAACCAAAATGGCTTACTATACAACCAAGAACAACGCCTTTGGTACATGGGTCCAATGTTTCGTCACGAGCGTCCGCAAAAAGGTCGTTACCGTCAGTTTCACCAATTTGGTTTAGAAACATTTGGTATTGCTACAGCAGATATAGACGCAGAAGTTATTTTATTAACAGCGCAACTATGGGAAGCCTTTGGTATTACTGACCACGTTCGTTTAGAGCTAAATTCTTTAGGGTCTAACGAAGCGCGTGCAGATTACCGTGATGCGTTAGTAGCCTACCTTGAGCAACACATTGATGTGCTTGATGAAGACTCAAAACGTCGTATGTATTCAAACCCATTACGCGTACTTGATAGCAAAAACCCAGACGTACAAGCAATTTTAACTGATGCGCCTAAATTGTCTGAAAATTTAGATGCTGAATCAAAAGAACATTTTGCAAATTTATGTGAACGTTTAGACGCTGCTGGCGTCTCATATACGGTTAATGAAAAGTTAGTACGTGGTTTAGACTACTACAACCGCACTGTATTTGAATGGGTAACCGACAGTTTAGGTGCACAAGGCACTGTATGTGCTGGCGGACGTTACGATGGCTTAGTTGAACAACTTGGCGGCAAAGCAACGCCAGCAGTTGGTTTTGCAATGGGTCTAGAGCGCTTAGTATTATTACTACAAGCACTTGAGTGTGTAGGTGACATTCGTCGTAATGCTGATGTATATTTAGCAGCAATGGGCGACAAAGCAAGCATTCAAGCTCCTGCAATTGCAGCGCAACTACGTAAAGACGTACCGGGTTTACGCGTTATGGTACATGCGGGCGGCGGCAACTTTAAAAAACAATTAAAACGTGCTGATAAAAGCGATGCACTTGTTGCAGTGATTATTGGTGAAGATGAATTAGAAAAAGGCGTTGTGACCATCAAGTATTTACGCGAGCGTAAAGAACAAGTCACATTAGAATTAGAACAAGCTAAAGCGCTATTAGCTGAGCTTATTAACGGCTAAGCGAACATTAGAGGTAAGAATGGATATTTATTCAACAGAAGAACAACAAGCAGAAGCCATTAAACGCTTTTTCCGTGAAAACGGCATTTCACTTGCGCTAGGTATACTTGTTGGCCTAGGTGGCTTATATGGCTGGAAAGCATATAACCAAAACCAAATTACTACCGCTGAAAAAGCATCAGATTCATATACAGCGCTTGTTGAAAGCGACGATGTATTATCTTCAGCTGATGCGTTTATTAGCGAAAATAAAGACACAAACTACGCAACACTTGCTGCATTCGTTGCTGCAAAAGACGCAGTAGAAGCGAAAAAACTAGACGTAGCAAGCGAAAAGCTAAGCTGGGTTGTGTCTAATACGCCAAATACAGAATTAAAAGCAATTGCGATTACACGTTTAGCACGTGTTCAAATTGCGCAAACTAAATATGACGATGCATTAACAACATTAAATGCACCATTACCTGAAGCGTTCAATGCAAACGTGGCCGAGCTTAAAGGCGATATTTACACTGAGCAAGGTAATAAAGATCAAGCACGTACTGCATACCAAGCAGCAATAGATGCGGGTGGATTAACAAGTAACCCACTATTACAAATTAAGTTAGATGACCTAGCAGTAACTAGCCCAGCGGCATAAGGTTTTAGGCATGAAAAAATTTACAACAGCAGCCCTTGCCCTATGTATGGCAACATTGATGGGTTGTTCATCAAGTGATGATGAAGATGAACTAGTACTTCCTGAAATTGTAAACCAATTTGAAACTGACGTTGTTTGGCAAGAATCTGTAGGTGATGGCGTAGAGCATTATTTTTCTCGTTTAACACCCGCAGTTTACAAAGATACTGTGTATGTTGCTAGCCGCGAAGGCCAAGTAGAAGCGCTTTCGCTTGATAATGGCGATACAAAATGGGAAACCGATGTACGCCAAGATTTATCGTTTTGGCCTTGGGCTGACAACGGTAATGCAAAATTATCAGGTGGTATTTTGCAAGCCTATGGTAAAATTTATATTGGTTCTGAACACGGCTTTATTATTGCTCTTGATCGCGAAACTGGTGAAGAAGTTTGGCGTAAAAACGTACCAGGCGAATCTCTGTCTAAACCAACAGCAGGCGATGGCTTAATATTTGTAAATTTAGGCTCTGGTAAATTGTTAGCACTTCACCCAGATACAGGCGAAGAGCGTTGGAGCTTTGAACAAGAAGTTCCACCACTAACATTACGCGGACAAAGCTCGCCAACCGTTGCTAACGGTGGTGTATTAGTAGGCCTTGAAACAGGCAAGCTAAGCGTATTAATTTCAGACAGTGGTTACTCAGCATGGAGCGCAGAAATTGCGGTTGCTAAAGGCGCATCAGAATTTGAACGCCTAGTTGACGTAGACACTCAACCACTTATTAGCGGTCCATACGCTTACGCTATAGCTTACAACGGCAACTTAGCCGCTGTAGATATTCGCTCTGGCAATGTTGTATGGAAACGTGAATACAGCAGCTACCGCGAAATTGCGATGGATGCACAAACAATTTATTTAGTAGATAGCGATGGTGTTATTTACGCATTAGATAAAAATTCAGGTATTGAACGTTGGAGCCAACCCGCTCTACGCGGTTGGTACCTAACAGGCCCTGCAGTTGCAGGTAGCCACTTAGCTTTAGGCGACCAAGAAGGTAACCTACATTGGCTAAATAAAGAAACTGGCGAGCTAGTATCTCGTGAAGACTTTGACAGCTCGGGCTTTTTTGTTGAGCCAGTTGTTGCCGACGATAAGCTAATTTTATACACCCGTGATGGTGAAGTTAGTATGGTAAAAATACCAAACTAAGTTACTAATAGTCATATGGTTTTTTTAAGGCTTCGCACTGCGAAGCCTTTTGTTGTTTTTTAAAGAGGTAGTTTATGCTTCCCGTGATCGCTCTAGTTGGGCGACCCAATGTGGGCAAATCCACATTATTTAACCGTTTAACACGTACTCGTGATGCACTCGTAGCCGATTTTCCAGGTTTAACACGAGATAGAAAATATGGCCAAGCTAGTTACGATGGCTATGAATTTATCGTGGTAGACACGGGCGGTATTGATGGCTCAGAAGAAGGCATCGAAATCGAAATGGCAGATCAATCTCTGCTAGCTATTGAAGAAGCTGACATTGTTCTGTTTTTAGTAGATGCTCGTGTAGGTATGACCGTAGCTGACCAAGCAATTGCTAATCACTTACGCAAACAAGATAAAAAGTGTTTTGTTGTTGCCAATAAAACCGATGGTATTGATGCAGATTCAAACTGTGCTGAATTTTACCAATTATCATTAGGTGAAATTCATCATATTGCTGCATCGCATGGCCGTGGTATTACGTTATTACTTGAGCAAACACTTCAGCCGCTTATTGCTGAATTAGCTGCACAAGACGAAGACGTAACAGGCGATGACGAAGAGCTTATTAATCTTTACGAAGAAGATGAAGACAGCGATACCGATCACCAGGCATTTGCAGACAAACCTGTAAAGCTTGCGATTATTGGTCGTCCTAACGTTGGTAAGTCAACGCTTACAAACCGTATACTGGGTGAAGATCGCGTAATTGTATACGACATGCCAGGTACAACACGTGACTCTATCTACATTCCGATGACTCGAAATGAAAAAGAGTATGTGTTAATTGACACCGCAGGTGTTCGTAAGCGTAAAAAAGTAAGCGACGTAGTTGAAAAGTTCTCTGTAATTAAAACGCTTCAAGCAATCGAAGATTGTAACGTTGTGTTATTGATTGTTGATGCTCGCGATGGTATTTCAGATCAAGATTTAAGCTTATTAGGCTTTGCTCTTAACTCAGGTCGTTCATTGGTAATTGCAGTGAACAAATGGGATGGCTTAGACGATTACGTTAAAGATCGTATTAAATCAGAGCTCGATCGCCGTTTAGGCTTTATTGACTTTGCACGCCTACACTTTATATCTGCACTACACGGTACAGGTGTTGGTCATTTGTTTGAGTCTGTTGACGAAGCGTATGAATCAGCGACTAAACGTATAAGTACTGCAATGTTACGTCGTATTATGGACATGGCTCAAGCCGATCATCAGCCACCACTTGTTCGTGGTCGTCGTGTTAAGCTTAAATATGCACATGCCGGTGGTTATAACCCACCACGTATTGTTATTCACGGTAACCAAGTTAAAGATTTACCAGATAGTTATAAACGCTACCTGATGAACTACTACCGTAAAGCGCTTAAAATTATGGGCACCCCAATCAAAATTGAATTTAGAGAAGGTGAAAACCCATTTGCTGGTCGTGTTAATAAAGTAACACTGTCGCAAAAGCGTAAAATACGTGCATTTGCTAAAGAAAACCGTAATAAATAAATTTGTTAAAAATTAGTTTATTGCAATAAAAACGGCGTACTTTTTAGTACGCCGTTTTTTATGATGTATACCAATTCGCTTAATTAAATGATCTATTTTCAGGCTTGAAAAACGTGTTGATAGGCAAAAATTTGATATTTAGTTGTTCTCCGCAATTGCTCCTGCATTGCTCTACCTTCTGCATCCATGCTGTCGTAAATGAGAATTTTTTAACGCAGGTAGCGACACGTTTAGCTCCGCAAAATGATTAAGTATTATTGCAGATAAGTACGCTTATAATCCTTCATACTCAGCCTTCCTTGGTTTTAAAATTTGCTTTCTACAGTCAACCATATCCCAACAATCCGTTTCAGGTACGCCGTAATACCAGACTCTAAAAATCGGTTGATACTTTTCAATCACCCGTTGTTGCATACGTTTTGAAAAATGAGGTAAGTAAATAGTTTTGATCGTCGTAATGTGTCTTGTGATCATATTTCCTAAATTAAAGCGCGCTTGGCGATACCGAATGTCTGCTTTTTTATATTCCCTGCTATCAGGTGTAAAGTTTTGCATGTTTTGTTTAGGACCAGTCGCCCAGCCAGCTACTTTATTCATTTGTTCAGCAAACGGCTTAACGGTAAACGTGATATGAATGGGGTCATCGGCATCGGTGGGCCCAAAGCCTCGCGTAAATACATTGTAGTGATAATTAGGATGAGTAACCTTAAAAAGAATTGTTGCATAGGCATTGGGTTGTAATAAATCCAAACGATCCCGTGGGAAGGTAATTGGCTTATTAGCATAGGCAGTTTTAAAGTATCTATAACCTGAGTCTATGCCACAACTACTATGACCACATGACTCTGTGTACACAGACTCTATCAAAAAAGGGAATTCTGGCACTGAGCCATCTTCTGTTTCAATCGTCACAATAATGGGCCCACGATAGCCATGCGCCTTATCAAATACCCTAGTGCAACTTGTTGTCAAAAAACACGCCAGTAGCACACAGTAAAATTGCAGTGCAGTTTTACGCTTATAATCCTTCATATTCAGCTTCCCTTGGTTTTAAAATTTGCTTTCTACAGTCAACCATATCCCAACAATCCGTTTCAGGTACGCCGTAATACCAGGCTCTAAAAATCGGTTGATATTTTTCAATAACCCGTTGTTGCATACGTTTTGAAAAATGAGGTAAGTAAAAAGTTTTGATCACCGTAATGTGCCTTTTAATCGTCTTTCCTAAATTAAAGCGCTCTTGCCAAAGCTGCATTTTTCCATTGAAATGCTCATTACTATCTGGTGCCGCGTTCTGCATCATCACTTTGCCTTGCTCGGCCCACCCAGCTACTTTATTCATTTGTTCAGTAAACGGCTTAACGGTAAACGTGACATGAATAGGGTCATCAGCATCGGTGGGCGCAAAGCCTCGCGGAAATCCGCGGTGGTGATAATTAGGATGAGTAACAGTAAACTCAATCGATGCATAGGCGTTGGGCTGTAATAAATCCAAACGCTCCCGTGGGAAGGTAATTGGCTCATTAGCATAGGCCGTTTTAAAATATTTATAACCAAAGTCAATACCACAACTACTATGACCACACGACTCTGAATAGGCCGACTTTATCAAAAAAGGAAATTCTGGCACTGAGCCATCCTCAGTTTCAATCGTCACAATAATGGGCCCACGATAACCATGTGCCTTATCAAATAGCGTAGTGCAACTTGTTGTCAAAAAACACGCCAGTAGCACACAGTAAAATTGCAGTGCAGTTTTACGCTTATAATCCTTCATACTCAGCTTCCCTTGGTTTTAAAATTTGTTCTTGGCAAGTCATGCTTTTATTAGCAGCACTTGCGAGCTTAAAATTAATGTAGCATTCAAGACTACTTTATTATTCAAAGTTAAGTAATGCTAATTGCACCAGCCGTTCAACTGTCGTGTCTTGAACATTTTTAGGCGCTTTGGGGTAATACTTTGATTTTGGCGGCTTAATAGTTATAAACCCATGATTGGTTGCCATTTCATGTGCTAACAACTTACGCTCTCGGGGCGTTAGGTGGTTTTCGTGTATTTTTGCCAGCTCGCCACTATCAAGCCATATTCCTGCACAGCCTGGGCATTCATCTATTTCGACGGCCTTTACTGGCGAAAAATACCTGCGCATCATCACAATGCTTATGCACTTTGGACAATTAATTCGTAGCGATACATCGTATTCACTCTCGATATGATCACTTAAATGTTTAAGTAATACCTGACCATGCTTTAACTCTGGTGAGCTAAATTTAAAAATTTGGCTGTTATCAAAAAATACACCACCTTGCGTTGAAGTGTAAACAGTAATACCACCAATTAATAATGGCTCAAGAGAGGTATTTGTACGTGGGCATAACATTCTGAAAATCCTTTTTATTTTAATACCTAGCTACACTACTTTACTCAAGTGCTTTATGAATAAGCCCAACAAGCGGCGTTGGTAATGTAATATTACCTGTAAGTACAAACTCATGGGCTTCATCTGACATTTTTTGCCATGTGCGGCGAATAATACCAATCCATTTTTCTTCATTGTAATCTGGTTTTGCACTGGCAAACCCAAGCATGTAGTGTTCAATAAACACCAAACTTGCTACATCTTCAACTAATTGGCTATCTGGATTGCGCTTAATATCTTTTTTAGCAACCGCGTTATAAACACGGTTTTGGTCCGTATCGTTAAACCCAGCTTGTTTCATTAATTCAACGGCTAGTGACGCATGAAAAATATAAAGTGCGCTACGCCATTGATGATAACCCTGCTTGTTCATTTCAAAGTCGCTACGTGGCGATTTCCAACGCTGAATATGCTGTGCACGCACTGCAATTTGCATAAGTTCATCGGCATCAGGTTTAAAGCGAGTTAGCATTTCGCTCATACGCTGTGAGTATAAATACTCTTTTGGAAAACTTTCTCCATTGTGCTGCTCAGTATTAGGGTCTTGGTTATTAGCTTCATCAATCAGCGTTATTACTTTATTAAACATGACGGTCTTTTATTGTAATTAGTTTTAATCATTCTAAACGCTGATAAAACAATAAACTAGTGGCCCACTCACTTCAGCGGTGAAATTTGTTCAATCAAAAAGTAAAACCAATAATACAGGTATAAAATTAAGCGCATTAATAAAGTTAACTTGTTATTATCTTAGAAACAAAAATGACACATGTGCGTAAACTAATAAAAATTAACGCGCTAAAAATGAGAATAATATGTTTAAAAAAACAATTTTAGCTATTTGCTTAGCTGTAGCATCACTGCCGAGCGCAGCCGATAGCAATGCAGATTTAAAAACCATTATTGATAACCATTGGCAAAATGCAAAAGCCGAAAAAATATTCTTTCGTACCGACCCTGATGGTTGGAAACCCAGTGGTACATTACCAAATTGGACCGAACAAGCCATTGCAAAGCGCCAAGCTTATAATAACAGTGTATTAAAAAGCTTAAGTAAAATAGATTCTAAAACGCTGAGCAGCTCGCAATTAATGAACTACCGTTTATTTAAATACGAGCGAGAAACAGAGCAGCAAAGTTACCTTTTTCAAGATAAGTATTTTCAGGTTAACTTTTTAAGTGGCTGGCATACCTACTTTGCCGAAGCACCGGCTAATATGGCATTTTTAACACCTGATGATTACAACGCATTTTTAGTAAGCCTTGCCGACTACCCTCGCTTTAATCAAGAAAACATTAACTTGATGAAGGAAGGAATTGAACTGGGGTATACGCACTACTGCAAAACATTTGAAAGTTACGGCCAGAGCATTAACGCTCATATAGTTAAGCAACCTGAAAACAGTGCCTTATACGAGCCCTTTACACGTATACCAAATACGTTTACAGCAGAGCAAAAGGCCACATACCAAAACAAAGCAAAAACCTTAATTAGCTCAAAAGTAGTCCCGGCTTATCAGCACTTTTACGACTTTTTTGAAAACGATTACATGCCTAACTGTAGAGCAGAGCCGAGTATTTCAAGCGTTAAAGGCGGGCTTGAGTATTACAAATATGCAGTTAATTACTACACCACAACCAATGCCACACCAAAGCAAATTCATGAGCTTGGCTTAAAAGAAGTGGCGCGTATAAAAACGCAAATGCAAAACATCATTGATAAAGTAGGTTTTGATGGCACGTATGCTGAGTTTTTAGAATTTTTAGCGACCGACGAGCAATTTTACGCAACAGACGCGCAAGACTTACTTGAAAAAACAGCTTTTATTACGCAAAAAATGTATGGCAAGTTACCAACCTACTTTAATCATTTACCGCGTAACACCTTTACAATAAAAGGCTCAGCGAGTCGCGGCGCGTTTTATATGCCACCTGCTGATAACCGTTCCCCTGGCACTTACTTTTTAGCCTCAACACCTAATCTACAGCCTTTGTATAATTTAGAAGCACTTAGCTTACATGAAGCAATACCAGGGCACCATTTACAAAACGCTATTGCAATGGAGTTAGATGTACCTCAGTTTAGACGCACACTTAGCCACTCAGCATTTGGCGAAGGTTGGGCACTTTACACCGAACGTTTAGGTAAAGAAGCCGGCTTTTATCAAGACCCATACAGCGACTTTGGTCGTTTAGGTTACGAAATGTGGCGTGCCGTGAGACTCGTTGTTGATACCGGTATTCATGCATTTGGCTGGAGCCGCCAAAAGGCAATTGACTACTTGGCAGATCACACTGCTTTGCCACAAAGTGCGGTGGAGGATCAAATAGATCGTTATATATCATGGCCAGGCCAAGCGCTCTCTTACAAAATGGGCGAAATAAAAATACGCGAACTGCGTGCAAAAGCCGAAAAAGAACTCGGGGCTAAGTTTGATATTCGCAGCTTTCACGATACAGTTATTGGACAAGGCTCGCTCCCTATGTCGGTACTTGAAGATGTAATAAACGATTGGATTGCAGAGCAAAAATCAGCGAGTTAAAACAATACTTTTACAAACTAAGGGGCGGTAAGTTTACCGCCCCCTTTTTAAAACTCTATTAAACACCTCAAAACTAATCCCTACCCGCTTTTGCTTCGTAAACTTAATGATTACAAAAACCAGAGCAAACCTATGAGCAAACGTATTTTATATTGGCTACAAAACGATTTACGAATAGACGACAACCCTATTTTAAGCGAACTTGCTACTGAGCAATGTGCGCTCGATATTGTATTTGTAATAAACACACACTGGTTTAAAAATAATAACTACCAACAAAAGCCATATGGCGTGCACAAACAACAGTTTTTAATGCAAAGCTTATTTGAGCTGCAACAAGAGCTTATTGAGCGCGGGCAAACACTGCACGTACTTGAGGGCGAACCTGTTAGTGTTTTAAAGCAGCGCATAGCTGAGCAACACATTGATGAAGTAGTGTGCAGTGAACATGTTGGAACCTATGAGCAGCGCCAACTCGCGCGACTAAAAGCACATTGCCCACATGTCATATTTAAAACAACTCAACAAGACACTTTATTTCAACAAAGCGACCTCCCTTTTGATTTAGACGAGCTGCCTAAAAGCTTTACCCCATTTAGAAAAAAGGTAGAGGCGATGAACATACCTATAACAACCTCAACTCTGCCTAAAGGTTTACTTCCCCAGCCTATAACATTATGTGCTGCAAACCCAATTGAGCTTAATGAGCATACTAATTATAACAACGCAGTAATGAATGGCGGGCTTAAAAGTGCGCAAACACATTTAAAGCAATACTTTTCAGACTTGCTACCAAGTACTTATAAAATAACTCGAAACGAGTTTGATGGCTTTAATAACACCACAAAATTTAGTACCTGGCTTGCTTTTGGCTGTGTAAGTGCGCGGCAAGTTTATAAAGCCGTTGAGGCGTACGAACATAACCAAATAACAAACGAGTCTACCTACTGGATTAAGTTTGAGCTGCTGTGGCGAGAATATTTTAAATGGCATGCACTTAAGGCAGGTAAAAGCCTGTTTAGTTTTAAAGGTCAAAAGCAAACAAAACCCCTTACTACCTTTATGCCAAACCGATTTGCTGCGTGGCGTAATGGCTCAACGCCCTATCCATTAGTCAATGCGATTATGAACGAGCTTAATGCGACCGGTTATATATCAAATAGATCAAGGCAAATTGCCGCAAGCTGCTTAGTTAACGAACTTGGCCTTGATTGGCGCTATGGCGCGGCTTATTTTGAACAACTGTTAATTGATTACGATGTAGCCGCTAACTGGGGTAATTGGCAATATATAGCAGGTGTAGGGGTCGACCCGCGTGGCGGACGCCACTTTAATATACAAAAGCAAACCGCGCAGTTTGATCCGCACGCTGCTTACACTAATAAGTGGCAAGGCAATGAAAATACCAGCACGCAGCTAGATACCTTAAACGAAGTTGATTGGCCAATTTAAGCCGCCAATCAACTTTTACCAAGTAACGTTTAAAACAGCTTAGCAATGCCTATATTAATTACGTAACCGCCTAACGTTAAAAACAAAAACAAGCACAGCGCCAGTAACAGCGGTTTAATACCCGCTTGGCGAATTGCCCCAACATGTGTGCGTAAACCCAAAGCCACCATCGCAATGGTTAGTAATATATTATCAAACCAAACAACTGCGCTTGTAGCCACTTGAGAAATAATAGAGAGTGAATGCACACCACTTGCCACAATAAATAACACTGCAAACCAAGGCATGCTAATACCTGATTTATTATCCTCATTACTTATAGTATTACCTGCCTTTGCTCTTTTTTTACTTTGCCAAAACGACAAAGCAACTAAAAATGGCGCAAGCATCATTACACGTAGCATTTTTTCTATAACGGCGGTATCTGCTGCATTGGCGCTTACAGCTGTGCCCGCTGCAACCACTTGCGCTACTTCATGAATGGTTGAGCCTACAAAAATACCATATGCGTGCTCACTCAGCCCTATATACTCAAACATGATTGGGTAGGCAAACATACTCAACGTACCAAATACCACCACCGTTGCTACAGCTACCGATACTTTATGTGCCTGCGCTTTTATTACAGGCTCGGTTGCCATTACAGCTGCTGCGCCACAAATAGAGCTACCTGCGCCAATTAATATTACTGTTTGCTCATCAAGCTTAAATACTCGTTTGCCAAGCTGTATTGCTAATATAAACGTACCACTGAGCATAACAATGTCGGTTAGTAAGCCATGCCAGCCAACGCCTGCTACCTGTGCAAAGGTAATTCTAAAACCAAATAAAATAATACCTGCTTTGAGTAAAATACTTTTAGCGTAATCAACACCTATATCGGTTTGCGTAGCAATACGCGAAAACACACTGTTACCCACAATAATGCCAAGCACAATACCAATAGTTAAGGAGCTAAACTGCGCGCTTTGCATTACCGGTAACTTACTCATGGCAACAGCAACACCCGCTAAAACAATAACCAATAGCATTCCTAGCCACCAACGCGAGTTGGTATACTGCTTAGTATTAATACTAAAAAGCTGTGGCATATCTTTAATTGCACTAAGCATAGTCATCCCTTAATAAAGTCATCGTAATTAATTGACTTCATTTTAAGAAAGCGCAAAATATAACTCCAATACATTAAAATCATGATTCGATAACTTAAGGTTATGTGATTTGAGAGGCACAATGAACTTGCATGCACTTCGGGTGTTTTATACGGTTGCTAAATTAGGCAGTTTTTCAGCAGCAGCTGAGGCGCTTTTTATAAGCCAACCAGCTGTGTCTAAAGCTTTAAAAGAGCTTGAGTATCAGCTAAATATACAACTTATTGAGCGTGCATCTAAGGGTAAGAAACTCACCTTAAGTGAAGGCGGACAAGCACTTTTTGAACATGCTCGTAGTATTTTTGCTATTGAAAAGGCAGCCATTGAAGATATTAAATCACGCACAGGGCTTAAGCGCGGCACACTCGTTATAGGCACCAGTACAACTATTGCCAGTTATTGGCTACCGCCTTATTTAGCCAAATTTTGTGCGCAGTACCCGCATATAAAAGTAGAAGTACAAGTTGCTAATACCGCGCAAATTGAGCATGCCTTACTTGAATGCACTATAGATTTAGCACTGGTTGAAGGCACACCTACCGAGCCGCATATAATAAGTAAGCACTGGCAAAACGATTTAATGAGTATCGTTATACCCAGTAACTTTAAGCTCACTAAAGACTTAAAAGCATGGTTAAACGAGCAGTTTTGGCTACTGCGCGAGCCAGGCTCTGGCACTTTAGAAATGTCGGTAAAGTTATTAGCAGAGCATGGCGTACAAACAGAGCAAAGTATGCAATTAGGCAGCAACGAAGCCATAGCAAGGGCCGTCGCTCAAGGTATGGGGGTCGCTTTATTGCCAAATGTAGTTACTGAGGATTTGGTGCAGCTTGGTAAATTAACACGGCTAGAACAGCCAAATAACGTCGAGTTATCAAGACCATTATACCAATTACACTACAAAGACAGACCGTCTTCACATGCCGCACAAGCATTCGAAAAAAGCCTGTTTAGTGAATAATGTTTATATGCGTAAATTTAACCGTTATATGTATGCTACGTATGTGCCAATTGCGAACGCTATTGACTTAAGATGCATGGAATCAAGATTTAATCCCTTTAGCTGAAGCCTCAATTGACGACTTTTGTATCTAAGATCACTTTCAAACAATGAATAAAGACCCCCTAGTAAGCATGCTATGGGTGTTATCTGACAAACTAAAGAAGATTAAGTGTAGTGTAAGAAAAATTTAGTCATATAAAAACCCGCTAAATTAGCGGGTTCTAGTAAAACAGATTTAAAGACCTGCTGTGGATATTGAGCGATGATAGGGTGGAAAACTGCACCTACTGACTTAAACTTATTAAGCCCGCATGAACTTTTTTGCTATATTCTTTATCTCTAATGCAAAATACAAATTCAGCACTGGAAAAAAAATTAATTATAATTAAAGTGTCGGTATTTTTCATATCTAAAAAAGTATAATTAACTGTCTGACCATTTACACTAAACCATTTCGCATCCTTAAGCCTATTTTCTACCTCTACTTTATCTTTTTCATAAACAAAAGGGGTTGGAACAAATGAAATTGACTTACTCTTGATTAGTACCTCGCCAAACTCCCTAAAATAAAGCCCTTTCGCACATTTTTCCGCTGAATCTAAAACTATTTGTGTATGCTCTCTAGCATTCCATAGCCTAACTTTCTGTCCATTACGTTCCTCTATCTGTAAGTTATGTATAAAACTTCTTTTTAACTTACCATTATTATCAAATGTTTTACTGACACTATATAAGAGCTCATTTCCATCCTGCTGCGCTACCAAACCAATAAACACTTTAAAAATTTCATCTTGCCATTATTACAAGACTCACAAGCTTTTAAAGTATGTAAGTTTGGAATGATTTTCCTTGTCTCTTTAGGGTATAGACCTTTTTGTGGTAGGTGCTCTTTTGTTAACTTTTCCGTAAAACGACCACATAATGCGCACTCTAGAGCAGCCATAGAGACTTTCCTTAATAAGACATAACACAATAAAACTCAGTTCCCTCATGTATATAAATTGGTGACGGTACTATTTATATGATTATTCAAAACAGATATACATCAGATAAATATCACGCAACATATAGAAGGAATCCAAAAGAGTAAATTTTTGGCTTCACACATTAAAGTATCAGGAGACTACTCATAGCAGCCCAACAGCTAACTTATAAACCTATTTGCTAAATCGTTAACCCCAAATACGAACAAGCTCTATTTACAAACCCTGAGTTAAGTCTTGCGCTAACGTACCCGTTGGCTTTTCAATTACACGCACTAACTCTTTACCATCGTCTTTTACTATAAACGTTGGCGTGTATTGTAAATCGTGAGCTTCTGCAATGCCTGCATCGTCTTGCTTGTTGTAACCTACGGCCACGTATTCAATGCTTGCAAGTTTTACCTTTGATGCATCAATTAACTTAATGAGTTTTGGCACTTCGCGCTCACTGTCGTGGCACCATGTTCCAAATAATACAATTAGATCTTTGCCTTCTAGCTTTTGCATTAGGGCAATGTCTTGTGCTGTTGGCGTAAACGCTTTGTATTGTTCGTTAAACTTGTCGTAGTCGCTTAGCAGTACATCAGTGCTAATTCCGCCCGAAAACGGTGCATCAGCAGCGCAGCTTACAAGCGGCATGCTTAAAGCGCACAGTAAAATTAATTGTTTAAACATAAGGTTGCTCTTAATTTAGGTATTAAACGACTATACCCAATATTGAGTGTGGAGTGAACAACTCAAGACCGTTACTTTTTATCCATAAAAAAGTTAACTTGCGATAAGTTAGTTAAATATTCTCGCCTTACGTCTTTATTCCCAGCTAGCTTGTCTAAATCACCAATCAAGGTAACTAGTTTATTATGAGAATGGCTGCTTGTTTTTTTAAACTCATCTTGTTTTTCGTCGCTCTCAACACGCTCTTTTTTGTTCATGTTGTAGCTGTTTTCGTTTTCTTCAAGCCAAATATCGTCAATTAAGCGAATGTCGCTTTTACTAACTGTTTGCTCTTGCATCGCCATGTGCAGCTCGTATTGATTAGTTTGCGGATTAAACTCAAACATTTTTGTATCAACATCAACCTCGTGAGACTGATCAAGCCCCACAAGCTCTTTATTTTTAACGGCGGTGTTTACGTTATAACTCTCTTCTTTGTTGTAGTAATCAGGGCGACTATATTGATAATCAAAGTGGCTACTTACATTTTTACTTTGCGTTACACCGCTAAGATCCCCTAATTGGCTTTGATCAGTCGCTTGGCTTAGTTCAATGGTACTTTTAGGCTGATAGTCGCCGTTATCCAGCGCATAAGAAAATGTAGCATCAAAATCAGCGAGCTTAGAAATACCCGCTCCTAATGTATTCGGCGCTTTATTACCTAGCCCTTGGTAACGGCTATCGTTTGTAATCATGTTATCAACTAAATCGGCTACCATAGCGCGCCCGTCATTAAAGTGCTGATCTGCAAGCGACTCCAAATTGCTATAACGCTCAGCCGCTGACGACATACTCGCAAAAGCGCCTTTAAATAATGCAAAACCTTGCTGCATTGCCTCATCGCCTTTGCGCCCAAATGCCGACTCTTTATCGTCCTGGGTGCTGTTTACTCGGCTATCTTCTAGGCTTTGATCGAGCGACGCTAAATACTGCTGCATTTGCTGCGTGTCTTTAGCGCCAATGGTTGACATATCAAGTGCAAAATCAATGTCGTTTTGCCCACCTGCGGCTTTAAACACAAGTGCTTGCTGGTTTGATGCTTCATCAATGGAGTAACTTAAATCAAGCGTGTTCTCTTTCGAATCAAGATCTTTATTTTGCGTTGTTGAAAACGACACATCAAAGCCTGTTAGCTGCTCACTATTAAACCCTGCTAAAAAATCTAAACTCATGTCTGTTTGGTTTGGCACTATAAGAGGATTAAATGAGTTTTCACTCACTTTAAAAAATTCATCGGCCATTTCGCCAACACCACTGAGCACCTGCGTAAGTGCTTTATGCTCAGCCTCAGATAAATCGCCATTTACTTCGTAACTTAAACTAAAGCCATCAACGGCTTCGCCTGTGTTTTCATCGTACCCTTGCGATGAGTTAAAGGTAATGTTTATAACATCGCCCTCTTTGGTTTTTACCGAGAGCTCAAACAGGTAGTTATCGTCATCCTCGTATTTTGCGCGATTAAGGCTTTCCATATATGGATTAAGTGAGCGCTCTACACGTTGCTGGCTTGAGGCTAAAAACGTTTTTTGCTCATGTCCAAGCTGACCTAAACTCGATAAAATATCGCTGGTATTAGCATAAGCACCCTGAATATTTTTAACCGACGTATTTAATCGCTCAATTAATTGGGTACTGTTTTCGTTTTTTAATAACCCCTCATGCTGAGAACTTATTACGGTGCGCAGGGCGAGTTCTTCATCGGAGAGTTTATAGTTAAGCGTGCTTGAAATAGTAAATAACGAGGTAAGTTGCTGCTTTAACACGTCCCCTGCTTTTTGATTACTGGCTAGTGCTTCGTCAATAGTTTCGTTATTTAGCTGGCTTAATAATTCATCGGATATTTTGGGGGCGTTAGTTTGTAAATCATTAATAGCTTGAAGGTCGCTACCGGTTAGTAGTGAAGGACTCACAGAGGTTTGGTTAGCGTTATTAACTGATTGGGCAAGTAAAGTGCTTAAATTAGACTGGCTGCCAAGTACATTATTAACCATGATTATCCTTAATCGCTAAACCCTATTAAGTAATGTATCGGTCGCAGCATTAAAAGCTTTAGCTTAAGGAGACGTTTTTTACCTATTATTTATACAAACAACCCATTAATAAATCGGATAAGTGTAGGTCGGATAAGCACAACGCCATCCGACAATTCACTATTCTATTCGCTTAACACTTCCATCTGTTTCTTTAATTCTTTTTACTAAAAAGTCGACCGCCGCTTTTACCTTTGGTACTAAATAACGCTGCTTTTGATACAACAAATAAACCGCCATAGTCGCATTTTGGCTTATCGCTAATTCATGCTCAAACTTAAGCTCTTGCAACTGGCCAGACTCAAGGTATGAGTCGAGCGCCCACCGAGTTGACATTAAAATGCCCTCACCATTACATGCTTTTTTAGCTAGCCACGATCCGTTATTTGAAATAGCGACCGCAGGCCCAGAAACGTCGTGCCATTGCTCATCCACTTTACATAACCAAGGCGTTGGTCCCGCTGGCGTTTTAAAATAAAGGCCACTGTGGCCCTTTAATTCCATAACATTAGTGGGCATACCGTATTTTTGTAAATAGCAGGGTGACGCAACAGGAATAAAGCCGTTATCCATCAGTTTTATTGCCAACACGCGCTCATTTGGCGCATAGCCACCGCGAATAGCAATATCAACATCGTCACGCCCAAGTGTCGACAGCTCATCACTTAAGCTAACATCTAATATAATTTCGGGGTATAGCGCGCTAAATTCATCAAGCAGTGGCAGTAATATTTTGTCACCAAAACTCACCATTGAGCTTATACATAATCGCCCCATTGGTGTTGTTTGATAACTGCGCACAGTTTCGTGGCTTTGCTCTAGCTGATTTAATATTTGCTGAACATCGTTATAGTAAATTTGCCCAACTTCGGTCAATTTAACTATGCGGGTAGAACGCTTTAAAAGCGTCGCCCCTAGGCTTTTTTCTAAATCAGCAACTCGCCTCGACAACGACGAGGGCGGCACATCAAATGCTTTGGCGGCTTTGGTAAAACTGCCCGTTTCAACCACCTTAATAAAATACCGTATGGCTTTTAGTTGATCCAAGTCGCTTCTCCATTACATAAAATGCTTTATTGTCTTAAAGACAAAAGTGATTCGCATTTTCCCCTATATATAAGCAAATTAAAACAAGTAATAATGTACTCAACCTAAAGACAGGGACTTAAATTGCATTTTTTGGCAATTAAACACCTTCACTTAATGATGGAAAGCTGACTTATGATTACTTTGCACGGTTTTGCTGCTAGCAACTATTACAACCTAGTTAAACATGTACTTTTACACAAACAACTGCCATTTAAAGAACACCTTGTTTACGGCGGTAGTGAAGAGTTACTAGCAATCAGCCCTGCAGGCAAAGTGCCTGCAATCACAACAGCTAACGGGCTTAATATTTCAGAGTCGAGTGTTATTTGCGACTTTTTAGAAGAGTCGTACCCACAAACCCCGCTATATCCTGAAGATGCAGGTGAGCGCGCAGTTGTACGTCAAATTATGAAAATGGCAGAGCTTTATTTTGAACTGCCAAGCAGACGATTCATCCCTTATGTATTTTCAGGCGCTGAAGTACCTGAAACAACTAAAGCCGAAGTACGCCAAGTATTAACGCGTGGCGTAACCGCCTTGAGTAGCGTGTGTAAGTTTTCGCCTTGGATTGCAGGCGAGCAATTTACCATGGCAGACATTTACGTTTATTACGTAAACACCATAGTTAGCGCCTTTGGCTCAAGCCAGCTTGATTGGGATGTACTTGAACAAGTACCCGGCATGAAAGAGTGGAACGAATCAATGAGCCAATTAGCTATTACCCAAAGTATAGAGGCCGATCGCCAAGCGAATATGGCTGAATTTATGCAAAAAGTGAAAGCGCAAATTCAAGCAGCAAACGCTAAATAAAGCGTAGCTATAAAAGTAATCTATTCTAAATTTCAATTACTAACTCAGTATCGCCAATACAATAATGTGATTGGCTTAACAAATTTAATTCTTTGCAGGAGACACCTATGACAGATAAAAATATCCAACTTACTTCAACTATCAGCGAAGACAATAAACTAACACTTGCCTTAAAAAACATCGAGATGCCAAAACCAAGTGCCGATGAAGTGGTTATTCGCATTGAAGCTGCACCATTGAACCCATCAGACTTAGGCGTTTTATTCAGCGCAGCTGGTATGTCTACTGCAAAGCAATCGGGTACTGATGAAGACCCAGTAATTACTGCCGATGTTCCAGCGCAATTTATGCCATCACTTAAAACCCGTGTAGGTAAAGCAACACCAGTAGGTAATGAAGGCGCGGGCACCGTAGTAGCAGCAGGCTCATCACCAGCCGCACAAGCATTAATGGGTAAAACCGTTGCAGTAATTGGCGGCGGTACGTATCGTCAATTTATATGTGCCAATGTACAAAGTTGCCTAGAGTTAAAAGAAGGGACTACCGCTAAAGAAGGTGCATCATCTTTTGTTAACCCACTTACCGCACTAGCAATGGTAGAAACCATGCGCGCTGAAGGCCATAAAGCCATTATTCATGCCGCAGCGGCCTCTAACCTTGGCCAAATGCTAAACCGTATTTGTATTGCCGATGGCATTGATTTAATTAATATAGTTCGCAAACCAGAACAAGAAAAATTACTGCGCGATATGGGTGCAAAATATATTGTTAACTCAAGCAAGGACTCTTTTCTTGCTGACCTAACAGCTGCAATAATCGAAACCGGTGCAACTATCGCGTTTGATCCTATTGGTGGCGGCCAGCTAACAAGTGACATACTTAACTGCATGGAAGTTGCAGCTGCTCGCGATATGAAAGAGCACACAATTTATGGCTCTGATACATTTAAACAAGTGTATATTTATGGCGCGCTAGATCGAGGCCCTATTACACTTAATCGTAACTTTGGCTTTGCTTGGGCTGTAAACGGGTTCTTGTTATTTAATGCTTTAGGTAAATTAGGCACAGATACAGTAATGAAAATGCGCAAACGCGTTGCTAATGAAATCACTACTACTTTTGCGAGCAACTACACGCACGAAGTGTCATTAGCTGAGGTATTACATTTACAATCAATTGCCGCTTATTCTAAACAAGCTACAGGCGAGAAGTACTTAATTAAACCTCAAGCTTAATTAAATATTCTTCGTTAAAAATTAAAAAGCACAGCGCTTAGCACTGTGGTTTTACAATTAAAAAGCAGATGCTAATTAGGTATCTGCTTTTTTGTCGTAATAAAAACTTAAAAATATAATGAATGCGCAATAGGCTCGCTAATTGTTATTGAATTTATAATTTTTAATACACTCAAGCCATCAATGAAATTCTGGTATAAATGAATATCTAAATTACTTAACGCATTTAAGAACGTATCTTTAGAAATATCACCTGGAATCACCTTCTAGCATTATAAAACTTCAACAAAGATCCTCTTTGATCAAACTACTCAATAATTATACTAATTAATGCAATTAGTCATAAATCTGTAACTTTGATCCGCGATAATCTCTATCCGATAAATGAATAAACTCAAGAAGACTAAGTAAGATGAGTACACCCTTAGTGCAACTAACATTTGCACAGCAATCATTTGATGATTCTATGTCTGCGGCGATGAGCCACGCTATGGAATATGAAAAGCTATCGCTAAAAGCCAATGCTGCGCATAACATTACGCTGCAGTGTGTGTTGCCTGATGGCGCAAATGAGAGCGATGTTATTTCACTAAGTGCAACGCAGCCCAGTGCGCGTGGGGCGCAGTATTTTACTGAAAAAACGCTGAGCAATGCAGACCTTGAATCTGGTACTGTAAACCTAACTTTAAATAACATTACACAAAGCCAGTGTTTTGTAGTGCAAATGATGCTGCACGGAAAAAACACGACCTTAAAAGAAAGCCAGCAACTCGATGTGTACATTAAAGCATTTGAGCAAGGCTATATTCCTGAGCAAATAAAAACTGAACATACCAAGTCACAGGGCGTTCGTAGCTACTTTGCGAGTATGGGTTCTACGTTTTTATCGCTGTTTTAGTGCTGACTGCACTTAAATTACGCGATGCGACAAGTTATTAGTCTGCAAAACTTACTTTACCCATAGTAACTCCCGCAATACCTTGTGCAGTATTACTTAGGTGTTGCTGCTCTCCTGCTAGGCATTCGTTTGCTAAAATAGCAAATAACACAGCCTCTTTTGCATCGGGATTTATACCTAAATCGTCGGTGTTTTTAAAAGCCTTAATACGTGGGCAAAGCACTGTAAGTTGCGCCATTAGTAACGGGTTATGAATACCGCCACCACTTGCATACACCACACAATTTTGTACGCGCTCTGCACACTCGTTTAATGCATTTGCTATAACGGTTGCAGTAAAGGTATTTAAGGTGGCCATTACATCTTCATGGCTTAAATGGTGAGTATTTGTAAGCTGCTGTGCGGCGTTTAAATACGCTAAGTTAAATACCTCAGGCCCTGTGGTTTTAGGCATTGGAAGTTTAAAAAATGCGTTATTACATAATGCATTTAGTAATGGTGTATTTACCTTGCCTGCTTTTGCTATTTTTGCGCCATCGTCATAATGTAGCCCAGTAAAATGTTGCTGTACGTAGGCATCCATAATGGTATTACCGGGGCCAATATCGGAGCTAAACACGCCGTTTGCATCACCATTTTTGGGTAAAAACGTTAAGTTAGCAATGCCGCCCATATTTAGCAAAATCCGACTCTCAGCAGCGCTCGAAAAATACAAATAATCGCCATACACAGCAAGTGGTGCGCCCTCGCCCCCTGCGGCTATGTGTTTTTGCCTAAAATCACCAATGGTTGTAATACCCGTAGTAACGGCTATTTGGTCGCTATCGCCAATTTGTAAGGTGCCATTAGTAAAGCTTTTGTGGTTATGCTGCGACTGCGGGCAGTGGTAAATGGTTTGCCCGTGACTTGCTATTACATCAATACTTGCCGGGTTTATTTGCCAAGTATGTAAGCACTGATTAACCATATTGCCATGGAGTTTACCTACCCACGGGTGCAATAAAGTAACAAGTTCTAAATCGCATTCTCGCTTAGCAAATACCTGCTTTATTTTAGTTTTATAATCGTCGTTGTAGTCAACAGTGGTAAAATTTAAAACCTCAATGTGTGTATTTAAGCCTGCGCCCGTTACTTTACACAGTGCAACATCAAGCCCGTCCAACGAAGTACCGCTCATTAAACCAATAATTAAACGGCTTGGTTTTTGGGCGCTGTTATAAAGAGCTTTAATGTGAGGGTGCATAATGGCATCTAAAATAGGTGTAATATTTTGCTTATATTAGAGGACTTTAAAACAAAGTAATAGCCGTAAACCGTTTAATTTAGGTTCTGATTGTTTAACGTTAAAATGATTGTTAAGTTAGTGTGCATACTAAAAATTTATGAAAAAATATGATCACCCTCAGAGAGTTTAAAGCCCAAGACGCGCCTTTTATTATTAGCACCCTAAATGATGAACAGGTAACGCGTTATTTATCGTCAAAAATTCCGTTTCCGTATACGCAAGCCGATGCTGATTGGTGGATAAACCAAGGCTCAAAAAACGGCGTAATTGACGCAACGGCTAAGGCCATTGAGGTTAATGGGCAATTTGCCGGCTGTATTGGCATAACTCCCGGCGAATTTGAATACAGCCACAGTGGCGAAATTGGTTATTGGCTAAATAAAGCCTATTGGGGGCAAGGCATTATTACTCGCGCTATTGAACTTATATGCAATGAAGCGTTTGCAAACTCACACATAAACAGAATTTTTGGCGCTGTGTTTGCTGGTAATACCGGCTCTATGAAAGCACTTATTAAAAGTGGCTTTGAGCAAGAGGTTGTGCTTAAACAGGCCATTTATAAAAACGGGGTGTTTTACAATAGCCATATTTTTAGCAAGCTAAAATAAACCATTTAGAATAAATACTCTGCAAAGCTTGAATTATCAACCACCCGCCCAAAACTCCTTTATTAAGGTACGCATTGTACATATTCATACTGCTTAGCCGCGCATTATTGTTTAGCTGAACACGATTTTTAAAGCGTAAACATTCGGTAAGTAGTTTATTTATATTAATAGGAGATCTTATATGTCTACGACTAGTCGCCAACTTACTCTTGAATCACGCCCTAATGGCGCTCCAACAGATGAAAACTTTAAATTAAAAACGGTAGAGCTTCCTGCATTAAAAGACGGCGAAGTTTTACTACGTACTATTTACCTATCACTAGACCCGTATATGCGTGGTCGTATGAGTGATGCTAAGTCGTACGCTGACCCAGTTAATATTGGCGATGTAATGGTTGGCGCAACAGTGTGCCAAGTAGAAGAGTCTAAAAACGATAAGTTTAGGATCGGTGAATGGGTACTTGCCTACACAGGTTGGCAAGACTACGCCATTACCGATGGTGAAGGCTTAATGCAGTTAGGTAAAGAGCCTGCAAACCCTTCATACGCATTAGGTATTATGGGTATGCCTGGCTTTACTGCTTACATGGGTTTACTTGATATTGGCCAGCCTAAAGAAGGCGAAACCGTAGTTGTTGCAGCAGCAACAGGCCCAGTAGGTGCAACGGTTGGTCAAATAGCTAAAATTAAAGGCTGTAAAGTAGTGGGTGTTGCTGGTGGTAGCGAAAAATGTGCACACGCAGTTGAAAAACTAGGGTTTGATGCCTGTATTGATCACAAAGCTGATGACTTTGCAGAGCAGTTAGAAAAAGCCTGCGATAAAGGCATTGATGTTTACTACGAAAATGTGGGCGGTAAAGTATTCGACGCCGTATTACCACTATTAAATACCGCAGCACGCGTACCATTGTGTGGTTTAGTATCGCAATATAACGCTACTAGCTTGCCAGAAGGCCCAGACCGTTTAGGTATGCTAATGGGTCAATTGCTTACTAAGCGTATTAAAATGCAAGGCTTTATCATTTTTGATGATTACGGCGACCGTTACGACGAGTTTGCACAAGACATGCAAAAATGGCTGCAAGACGGAAAAATTCAATACCGTGAGCACATGGTAGAAGGCATCGAAAATACAGTAGGCGCGTTCAACGACATGATATGCGGTAAAAACTTTGGTAAAACTGTGGTTAAAATTAATAACCCACTTTAATTTTAAACGGCTTGTAAGGCCAAGTCCTTACAAGCCAAAAAAGGACTGACATGATCAAACTACACCATTTAAATAAATCACGTTCTAAACGCGTAATTTGGCTTTTAGAAGAGCTAAATGTTGACTACGAAATTGTGGCTTATCAGCGTAATAAAGACACCTTCCTAGCTCCTGACGAACTAAAGCATATTCATCAACTTGGTAAGTCACCGGTAATTGAAGATGGCGGTTTAATTATTGCTGAATCAGGCGCTATTACCGATTACCTTATTACTAAATACGGCAACGGTAAATTTGCACCAAAAGTAGATACCGCTGAATATGTTGACTACCAGCAATGGCTGCACTTTGCAGAAAGCTCAGCAATTTTACCGCTTTTACTTAAAATGTTTGTACTAAAAGACGGCGCTAAAACGCAGTTTTTAGAAGGCTATGCTGACGCTGAAACAGCTAAAGTAATTAGCTACTTTAACGACCGCCTTGAAGGTAAACGTTATTTAGTGGGCGATACCCTAACGGGCGCTGACTTTATGATGTCGTTTATTGTTGAAATAGTTAAAAACTCAGGTCAACTAGCGCACTTTAAAAACCTCGTTAAATACGACGAGCAATTACAAAGCCATGAGAAGTTTCATACAGCTAATGAGCTAGAAGCAAAGTACGACTAACTACTTTTATATAACATTAAGGGGCATTTAGCCCCTTTTTTAATGCCTGAAAAACACTCCTTATTAAAGTTACGCTTGTAAACTAAATTAACAAACAATCCCTTATTGCTAATAAAACTTTAATTAATAAGGCATAATGCTGCTATTGTTTTAGAATAATCACTAATAATACAAGCTGCTCTTGCGCGTATTGACTCACACTTGGGATCAACCATGACCATAAACATGCGTTTAACGACCGGTTTTGGCGTAATTTTATCAATGATGCTTATTTTAACCATTATTGGCATTTCGCGCGTTAGCCTCATTAATAATAACATTACCCACATGACCGACGTAAATTCGGTAAAGCAACGTTACGCAATTAACTTTAGAGGCAGCGTACACGACAGAGCAATAGCCGTGCGCGATGTAGTGCTAATTACCGATCAAAGCAGTTTAAGCTCCGTGTTAAAGAGCATAAAAGAGCTAAACGCATTTTACCAAACGTCAAGCCGGTCTATGGCCGAGCTAATGGGTAATATGAATAGTGAAGAACGCGCTTTAATTAATAAAATAAATCAAATAGAGCAGCGCACTCAGCCTTTTATTCAAAGTGTTATAAACGCTAAAAATGCAGGAAACCTAAACGAAGCTGAACGTATTTTATTAACCGATGCGCGCCCTGCGTTTACCCAGTGGCTAAATGTTATAAACCAATTTATAAACCTACAAGAGCAAGCAAATCAAACCACCACTATCGATACTCTAGATATTGCCAGCTCGTTTAAAATTTGGATGATTTCGCTCACCGCATTTGCCTTTTTAATAGGTATAAGCGTTGCGTATGTTATTAGCCAACTGATCAGAAATTCAGTAGGTGGCGAACCACAAGAAGCCGCTGAAGTAATTGCCCTTATTGCGCAAGGCGACTTAAGAGGTGATGTACAGTCGTGTTGCCCAAATAGCATGATGGCTTCTGTAGGGGTGATGCAATCTAAATTAAAAACCATTGTAGATAGCATTATTAACTCATCTGAAGAGCTTTCTACGCACTCTGCAAGCGTAGCGTCTGGCTCGCAGCAAGCACTTAGTGCCGCTGACGCACAAGTAACTTATACAAACTCGGCAGTAAGCAGCCTAGAAGAAATGAGCCGTAGTATCCATGCTGTAGCCGACTCAGTTAGGCAAACAGAAGATAACTCAAAAATAACCGCGCAATTATCGCAGCAAGGTAGTATTGCAGTGCAAAAAGTAGCGGCCGAAATTGAGCAAATTTCAGTAACCGTAAAAGCCACAGTTACCCAAGTAAACGTGCTGCAAGAACATGTAAAACACATTGGCGATATTTTAAGTGTGATCCGCAGTATTTCTGATCAAACAAACTTGCTTGCACTAAATGCAGCAATAGAAGCTGCAAGAGCAGGCGAAACAGGCCGAGGGTTTGCTGTTGTTGCTGACGAGGTAAGACAACTTGCCCAGCGTACTGGTGATGCAACTGGCGATATTGAAAAGATGATTTTGCAAGTACAAGAAAACACGCAAGCGTCGGTAACAGCTATGGAAACCACAGTACCACAAGTAGAAAATGGCCTAACGCTTACTCACGAAGCAAACGAGTTACTGCATCAAATACAGCAACAAGCTAACGATTCATTAAGTAACGTGCTTGAAATTGTTGAATCAACATCAAACCAAGTAGCCACCGTGGCGCAAATTAGTACCGGCGTTGAAGAAATTGCCAGTATGTCCAAAGAAACCAGCATGTCGCTTAACAGTAACGCACAAGAAGCCGTTGCATTAGCTGACCTTTCAAATACACTTAAAAAGTATATTAGCTACTTTAAAGTTTAATTTTTATAGTAAGCAATAAACAAAGGGGCTTTTAAGCCCCTTTGTCGTTTATGTACTTTAATAATAGCGGACTATATACCCGCTAAATCGCGCTCGGTAATACACTCACCCGACGCCATTTCAAACTCGCGGCAAACTAATGGGCGGTTTTCGTAAATAGAGCACATAAGCGTATTGCGGTCGAGTGCTTGGCACCAACCGTCGTCAGCGCGTTTCATTACTTCGCTGCCCCATTTATCGTATTCAATGTAGTTAAAAGGCACGCCGGTGTCGGTTACTATGCGCACTTCTAATTGGCAACAACAGGCTTGGCAGTTAGCACACGTAACGGGCTCTGGGGTAGTAGAAATATTTTCAACGGGAATAACAATATGAGGCATAGTGGCTTACTTTTTTGAATAAGCCACTAGGATACAGTAACTAATTTAACGCGCTAGTAGTTTTGCTTTAATATCGCTGTAACGCATTTGCTCGCACAGCGCAAAACCACTCAGCTGGCGCACTTTATTACGCGCAAATAACGGCACACTCATCCCTGCTAAAAAGCGGCATTGGGTTTCAATACCCACATTATGATTACCCTTGCCTGCCATATGCGCTAAAAACTCATCTACCTTTTGATAAATAAGTTGCTCGTCAATATATGCAGGCTCTATAGAATATTCAAGCTTAACCGCATGGCCTCTACACACACTACAATGCCCACATTGCTCAGGTGCATTTTGATCGTCAAAATAGCGCGCTAAGTTATAGCTTAAGCAACTTTGTAGCTCAAAAAATCGTACCAGTGCAGCAATACGTTTAATTTCGGCCTGTTCTTTGTCGGTAAAGTAATCGTGAAGTTGCTGGGCAAGTTCTGGGTTATTTACAACCTCTCCATGCACTTTGTATACTTGAGTAATACGTTTGGTTTCAAGCGTTATTAGGTTTTTTTCGGCTAGGTAATCAAGAGCAGCCACTACACGTTTTCGATCAACCTGCGCTGCTTGCGTAAGGGAGTCAAAATTTAGTGTGCCCCATATTTTTTTAAAGTCAGTATGGCTAAATATTTGCGTTAAAAACGCTTGGCGTTGCTCATCAAAATGACCAAGTAGCTCGTTTTTATCAACCAAAAATTTATATTTAAAATCGGCGTAGTAAGCATATTGCGGCGTTATAGCGCCTTGCATTTCAAGCTGTACGAGTAAGGTTTTTAGTGCCAGTTGCCTAATATTACTTTCACTCGATAAGCTGTATTCTTGCATTTCCCATTGCTGGTGGCTTTGGCGAATATCGTTAATTACGTATTCAATACCGCTAAGCTCAGGGGTGTCGCCATATACAAAGTTTTCAACCGTATTTAGGCCGTCTAGGTTAGCAAGCGTGTAACAATTTGATGGATTGCCATCGCGCCCTGCTCGGCCAATTTCTTGGCTGTAGTTTTCTATCGATTTTGGTAAGTCGTAATGTATAACAAAGCGAATATCAGATTTATCAACGCCCATACCAAAGGCTATGGTTGCCACAACAACGTTAATTTTACCGCCCATAAAGTCATCTTGAATTTGCCAGCGTAGCGTATCTTCAAGCCCTGCATGATAAGCAACCGCATGAATACCTTGCGCACTTAGCACATTAGCAACTTGCTCGGCGCTTTGCTGTAGCGTTACATACACAATGCCTGGGCCACTTTGCGCACGCACAATGTTGGTAAGCTCGGTGTTTTTATCGGCGGTTTTAACGCTCAGTACACTTAAATCTAAATTAGCGCGGTAAAAGCCCGTTTGCACAATGCACTCAGGCGATATAGCAAAGCGCTCTGCCATATCGCGTTTTACTTTTTTAGTGGCCGTTGCCGTAAGTAACAACACTAAAGGAATATTAAGCTCTTCGCGGTAACGCGGTAGTTTAAGGTAGTCGGGTCTAAAGTTATGGCCCCATTCTGATATACAGTGCGCTTCGTCTACCACTAACATCGAAAGCGCCACTTGGCTTATAAACTCTCTAAAACGCTCGTTTTTAAAGCGCTCAACCGACACCATTAGTACTTTAATTTTACCATTTCGCACATCATTCATTACGGTGCTGCTTTGCATTTGATCTTGGCTCGAATCAAGGCTGGCAGCATAAATACCTTTGCTATTTAAAAAGCTAATTTGATCTTTCATCAATGCAAGTAAAGGCGAAACCACTAAGGTTAAATTTGGTAAATGCAACGCAGTTAATTGATAGCACAACGATTTACCCGAGCCGGTCGGAAATATAGCCAACGACGATTGACCATTTAAAAGCTGCTCTATAGTTTGTTGTTGCCCTGTTCTAAATTGGCTAAAACCAAAGTGCTGCTCAAGTGATTGAATTAGTGGCGTGGTCATAAATGTCCTTTTGATGGCTAAACAATAGTCATGCTTATAAAAATGCGGTGTAGATGAAATATTTGCATGTATACCCAAACCATCTCAAGATGAGAGTTTCAGTTGGAGTTAAAAGCGATTTAGGCAAGGCATTGATTGCAAATAATAGTGGTTCTATTGTTAAAATCAATAACGCAGTATAAATCGCTTTTAAACCAACCCATTGGGCGTTTCACAGGCACTTACTCTCATCGTTGTTACTTCTTAAAAGGGGGCTGCCATTCTTGCAAAGTAACGCCTTGATATTAAGCCCCTGTGAAACGCTGAATTCTGCATATTGAGACGGTTTGGGTATAAGTATACAACAAATAACATTATTTATTGCTGACATCGGTTTTATTTAGGCGCAAACTAGGCACCCATAAAATGAGTAGTAACTACTTGTTGCCAAAATAATTTATTGATACCCAAGTCACCTTAAAAAACTAATAAAAAATACAGATCACTTGGGTATATTATTTTTAAGGGCAACGTTATGAGTATTACAATACCTAAAATCGTCGTTATTGGCGGTGGTGCTGGCGGATTAGAACTTGCAACCCAACTGGGGCATAAGCTAGGGAAAAAAAAACAAGCAGATATACTGTTAATAGACAAAAACCGTACCCACATATGGAAGCCGTTACTGCACGAAGTAGCGACAGGCTCTATTGACCCTGATTTAGATGGCGTTGTGTATTCAGCCCATGCCGCAAAACATCATTATCGTTTTCAACTTGGCACCTTTTGCAATATAGACCAAAGCAATAAAACAATTACCCTCTCCCCATTAAACGACGAGTTAGGCCACACTATTTTACCTGGCCGTACAGTTCGTTACGATCACCTTGTTATTGCCATTGGCAGCGTAAGTAACGACTTTAATACCCCAGGTATAAAAGAGCATTGCTACTTTTTAGATTCAAGCCAACAAGCAGAGCGCTTTCAGCACTCATTACTAGATAGCTTTACGCGCCTTCACCAAGACGACAACCAACAGCAATCACTTAATATTGCCATTGTAGGCGGCGGTGCTACGGGTGTTGAACTCTCAGCTGAGCTTTATCATGTGTCTGAGCTATTAAAGCTTTATGGCTTAACAAATATGTCGTCTAAGCGTTTACACATTCATTTAATTGAAGCTGGCCCGCGTATTTTACCTGCATTACCTGAGCGTATTGCCGTAAGTGCCAAGCGTGAGCTATTAAAGCTTGGCGTAAACGTGCGCGAACAAACGCAAGTGAAAGAAGGCACTGCGCAAGGCTTTATCACCAAAGATGAAGAACACATTGATGCCGATATTATGGTGTGGGCAGCTGGCGTAAAAGCACCTGACTTTATTAAAGATTTAGGTGTTTTTGAGCTTACTCGTAGCAACCAAATTCAAGTAAACGAGTTTTTACAAAGCACCGTTGACGAAAGCATTTTTGTATTAGGCGATTGCTGCGCATTTACCCAAGCCGACGGCAAGCAAGTACCACCACGCGCACAATCGGCGCATCAAATGGCGTTATGCGTCGAAAAAAATCTCATAGCAACATTAAAGCAGCAACCACTACGCGGCTTTAAATACAGCGACCATGGCTCGTTGGTTAACTTATCAAGCTACAGCACTGTAGGTAACTTAATGGGTAACCTAACCAGCAATACCTTTTTTATTGAAGGTAAAATTGCCCGCTTTATGTATATATCTTTATACCGTATGCACCAACGCGCCATACATGGCAGCGCAAAAACCTTTGCATTATGGATAAGCGAAAAAGTACTGCGTGTAGTGCGCCCAAAAATGAAATTGCATTAAAAGCAAACTGAATTAGCAGCCTATAAAATGGCTTTAATAAATTAATACTTTATTAAAGCCTCTTACACTATTAGTATCTAAAATAGTACCATGTGGATAATTGAAATAGTGAACCTAAAGGATTAACGTTTATGAAAAAAGGACCCCTGGCGCTTATTGCCATTGCTACGGTTGTATTGGCAACTTATATATTTATAGCTCAATCCAGCTCATCAGTAGTAAAGCAAAATTTAAAACCTGCCTCAAATATAGTTCAGCCCAAAATAAAACAACAAAAGCAGATCGTTCAAGCATCCCCACAACAGAAAGTAGTAAAACTAAAACACGAGATTAGCCTTTGTAAAAATAAATCGGCTGATAAAGCCCAAAAAATAAATGAAATAAATCAATCGCTTACTTCATTTTTTAAAAATGAGCTCAACAAAGGTACTTCTGTCGCCGACCTATTAATGTATTCAGGTTTGTATGAGGCATCTTATCAGTCATATACAACGCTACTTAAAGAAGCGATTAAAGATAAACAAAAAAAAGACTATAAAATAATTGAAAGCATAGCTATTTTAGCTGACTGGCAAGGCATTGAAGCTATTCAAAATTTCACCAGTGATAAAGTAAAAGAGATAGTGCAGCAGTTAGGTTCGGCTACCCAAAGCCCTGCTGGTTTAACATTTAACGTTCCACTTGATGAAAATGTAAAAAAAGAAACCCTCTATGCGCTATTAAACAATTCCGACACGTTTACCACTTATTTGCAGTCGTTTATTCGTATTGAAGGTAGTAATGTTATCTCTCCCGCCACGCTACTTATGCTCAATGCAAATAAACTTTCAATTGACGAATTTGAGCATGTAATTGCAGTAAATCAATTTACGGTAAATGAACTCGCAGTAGCTATAAATAACGGTCTACCTAATGAGTATATTTTTGCGCTAATGGAGCAAGTACCTTCACTTAATGATATGCCTATTTATGACAATTTTACCGTTTTATATAACTTAGCCGATTTAGCTATTAGCCAATTTAATTTACCCTTAGTAAAAGCATTAAAACAAGCAGGAGTCTCACCAACCAATAAGGTAGGCCTATTTACAGCGTTAGATATTGCCATAATTAATTTACCTAAAAACGGAAACTTAACTTTAGAGGATTTAGATAAAAGTAAGACTGATATGCTGGATTACTTAATCGCCGAAGGATATAAAGCCCATGGTGAGTTTAATTATAAAAATTCATCAGATAAGACTCTACTTTTTGAAAACAAATTTAAATATCAACAAGGTACCTTTATTAGTGAGCAAACAAACCCTTTAAGTTACCTCTACTTTAGCCAAATCTCTATAATTGAAAACTCTATGCTGCCTAGAGTAACTGAGCCAGATAACTCTGAAATATCTCAATTTTTACTAGAACTACAACATAAAAAAGAAGACCTAGATTCAGCCTCAAGCAATTGTAATCAATTAACAGAAAAGCTGTTTGCAACCCAAAAGCTCATACAAGATAGAGACGCTTACGCAAAAGTTCGCGAAATTGAAAAAGAATATGGCAGTAACTTTGAAGACGTATTACAAAATATAGACCCTGTTTTAGTTAATTATTGGTGGAACACTCTTGCCCGCCGTACCTCTTCAGATAGAAGCGATAGTGTATTTCGTGAATATTTAGCTAAAAAAGAATTTCAAAAAGCACATGAATACAGCCAGACAACTCCACTAAATCAAACAGAGACAAACGTGCTATTTATTAGGTTACTTAAGAATCCATATGACTTAGTGCCTATTTGGAATAGTCGAACGCTACCTATCCCTCCAACAGAGTTGGTTAGACTAAGCTGGATTCCGCTTAGTCAATGGCAAGAACTTGCACAACTTGGTTTTGATTTTTCGATTACCGATATACATGGACGCGACGTTTATACACAAGCTGCGTCGTCTTCTGTCGAAGCAGTCCAATTTCTAATTGATAACAAAATACCGACTGTTCCCAGTAAACTTGGCGTAGATATACTAGACTTAGCGCTAGAACAAAGCTACACCCAAGGTGAGTTAAGCCCAATGGTTCCTTTAGCTTTGCAGCTTGTTGAAAAATTTGAACCAAACCACTTTTCTCGCGTTGCCCGATTAAAAACATTTTATCCTGAAGTTTATCAGCAGTTAGTACAACTTAACTCTGCGCTTAAACCATTAGAGGAAACAACGTTAAATAGCTATACTTTTTATAATCACTGATCTTCATAGCAGGCGAGCCATAAATTAGCTCGTCATTACCTGATGAATATTGTCTTTAATATTTAACATTGTCTGTGTAGAGTATTTAAAACAACTAAGGGAATTGGGTTATGACAGGTAAAACGCTAATTTTTAACTTTGACGGCACAGGAAACGAGCCCCGTGACGCAGAACAATTTAGCTCAGATCATTTTAAAGAAGACTCTAATATTACCAACATTCTAAAACTGCATTTACTGCTTGGCGGTAAATTAGAAGACTCCCCTATTACTCCTTTTGCTAACCAACTCAGTTTTTATTATCAAGGTATTGGTACTAAAGGCAGCCGCCTTAAACGTATTTTAAACCAAACTCTTGCACCTCGTGGTGACGACGTAGCCAGTATTTTAAATCAAGCATTAAGCGACTTTAAAGCTCACTATCAACTAGGCGATACCATACTGCTAACGGGTTTTAGCCGAGGCGCTGCACTTGCAAGGCGTTTTGCCAAAATCCTAGAACCTTTAGTTGCTGATAATGTTTACATATGTGTGTTTGATACCGTTGCCTCTATTGGCTTATCAAAAGTAAGTAAAGCCACACGTGGCGCAGAGCACGTTATTTTTGAAAACCACACTATTGCCAACAACATTACTCACGCGCTGCACTGCGTAGCCCTTGACGAAAAACGCCGCGCCTTTGAACCCACACTAATGAACCATCAAAACAATATTACCGAGCTATGGTTTGCAGGTGCGCATTCAGACATTGGCGGTGGTTACTACCGCGATGGCCTAGCCGATATTAGCTTGCGCTATGCACTTGAGTGGTTAATAGAACAACCGCTTAATATATCTTTACTCACTAGCCACGACATAGATTACGAAACCCTACTCCCCGATAGCAACTTAGTAGCACAAGATGACGTAACAGTAACGCCCGATCCGCTCGCATTAAGTCATCAACAAAATTACTTTTGGTTTAACCCGTTTTTTAAATTAGTAGATAGGCAGTGCTATGTATTAATTAATGACGAAGCCAGCAACCTTGAGCCTTTGGTGCACTACAGCGTAGCCGAACGCATTAATAAGCTAACTAGTTACCGCCCAGAATCGCTTAAAAAACTGCATTACAAAATTAGCTATAACGACAACACCACGCTTAGTTTTATTGGTTTAAGCCAACACATAGAACTGGCTAATCAAAACATGAGTGTGCTGAGCATTAACCAAAGCCAAGATGTAATGGTATTTGCCTCTGAGCAATACAACGCAACAGGCCTCATGCTAGAGCAAGGCGCTACGTACCGCTTTACCCCATATCCAAATCAATACTGGTTTGACGATGGCATAAAGTGCACGCCATTAGGCTGGAACCGCGATAACGTACAACTTGGCGTAAAAGAAATCCCAATGGCCGTACTCGAACCATTTAGACGATTCCCTCGCGCACAGTGGTTTTCACTCATTGGTGCTATAAATAAAAACGACGACCACCTTTTTGAAATAGCCAACGGTGCCGATATTAAAATAGATAAATCAGGCGAGTTTTGCCCATTTGCAAACGACCTAAGCCGCTTTTATGGCGCTAATGCCGGTAAAATAAAAGTGAAAGTAACGCGGTTGGGATAAGAGGAAACCGAGGCTTTTAAAATGTAGGCCGAAATTTACATCGCACTTTGGCTTTATAAAGACACCCGCGAGGTATAAAACCTCACCTACAATAATTAAACCACCGCACTCAACAAACCCGTAGGTGCGATTTTACATCGCGCTTTGCCCTCTAGTAATTCAGGCTCATAACTCCCAATCAACGCTACAAAGCCCGCCTAAACTCCTGTAGGCGCAAAGCTTGCTCGCGCGAAAAGCGAAGCTTTTAAATGGTAGATGCGATTTTACATCGCGCTTTGGCTTTATAAAAACATTAAGCGAGGTATAAAACCTCACCTACAACAATTCAAACACCTATTCGCCTCACACAATGAGGCAAACAATATGTGTAATTGCCTCATTAGGCAATTTTGTAACGTGTACTACGCCCACCTGCGGCGCTTTTTGTTAAAAATCCAAGCGCTTGCAAGTCCGATAAATGGCGTGTTGCGGTTGCACGGCTAACCTTAGCCACCTTTTGATACTGACTCGCACTAATACCCTGTTCAAATTGGCCATCAAGTAACTTATTAAGCACTTTTACTTGCTGCTCACCTAGCTTTGTTTGATCTTTACTTGCCCAGTAATTGGTTTTAAAAATTGTTTGCTCAATATTATTAAGCGTATGGTGTATCGCATTATTAAGCGTACGTAAAAACCACTTAATCCACTTTGTAATACAAAGTTCTCCACGTTGAGTGGCTTCAAGCACCTCGTAATAGCTTTTTCTGTCTTCTAAAATAGCCACCGACATAGCGTAAAACCGAATTGACTCAGCATGTTCTTGCGCTAATGCCAGGTCGGTTATAAGCCGTGTAATACGCCCATTACCATCCTCAAGTGGGTGTATTGTTACAAACCATAAATGTGCGATAGCTGCCCGAATAAAAGGGTCTATTTGAGGATCGTTTTGCGTTTTGTTAAACCAGTTAAAAAATAGCGAAAGCTCTTTATTTACTCGCTCTTTAGGAGGCGCCGTAAAATGTAATACCGGTTTATCTAAGCGCCCCGATACCACTTGCATTGGCTCGTCAGCACGCAATTGCCCGCCCTCAATTTTAGTAAATAAGCTTTGCTCACCTGCAAACAATAAGCGATGCCAATTAAGCACTCGCTCTAAATTAAGCGGTGAATCTGTGTTATTTATTGCATCAAGCATAATCTCTGCAAGATTATCGCTTTGCACTGTTGTTGGGTAAGGTTGCTCATTAATATTGAGCTTTTTAGCAAGAGAAGAGCGAACCGAAAATGCATTGAGCTTTTCGCCCTCAATCGCACTGGAGTGAATAATATTTGCTAGTAAGGTATCAAGGGCCTGCTGCTTTTGTTGAGCACTTTGCGCGCCCATACACCCTACTAATAAACCTTGATTATATGTAAGCTCCCTTAGTAAAGGAGCAAGCGCCGCAGCATCCCACGTAAAGTTTGGCCAGTTTTGCTGTTGCCATATCCACATAGTCTTTAGTCCTAAAGGTAATTAGCTTCAGTCTATGTTATTTATTTGCCTCATGCAATGAGGCGAATAGAAGAGCTAATTGCCTCATTACTTTTAAGCGCTACATTGAACAGTAATTCACTTTCCTGTGGTAAAAAAATGTATTTTTAAGCGAGGTATAAAACCTCACCTACATTAATGTAAACACCACTCTTAACAAACCCGTAGGCGCGATTTTACATCGCGCTTTGCCTTTGAAATAAGGCCAAGCTAAACACCTGTAGGCACCCAGCTTGCTAGCGCGAAAAGCGTAGCTTTTAAATTTTTACCTTATTTAAAATATATGCGCTTTTAAAGGCTTTTTTAACCGCTGAGAATATTCACGATTAAGATTAGGAAATTGCTTATACATCATCGTTTTTAATTGCTTTTCAGATAGCTTATTACAGAGAAATTCTTGCTCAGCAAGCATTATATTCTTAAGTAACGATCGCCCTGCTTGAGTATCCATTAAAAAGTAAATTGCAGCCCAACTGCTTGCATACAGCTTACTGATATCACCTTTTTTCCACGAGTCATCCAAACCCACTAACGAATCAATTAAAAATACACCTTTAGTAATATTGTTATTTTTCGTCCATGAACTATTCGACTCAACAATAGCTGTTTGCATATTATTTTTAGTCAGCTCAAAGTACTCCGCAAACCCTTCATTTAACCATCTTGGTGTGTAACCTAACACAGCTTTATTAATGGCGTGCACTGCCTCATGTACCGCAGTTCGCATTGCACTGTGTGCATTATCATAATGAATAAAAGCAGAATTACTCGCGTGAAAATACATACCCGCAGTATTTGTAGGGTCAGCACTGCGTTGCTTTATTGCGGCCTCATAAGCGCGGCGCGTAGGCAATACCGTTAAATTAAGCTTTACCTTTTTAAGTGCATGCACGCCAATAATCTGCCCGTATACTTTAAATACAGTATTGAGTTTTATGCGTAACTCTTGGTTAAATGACGAAGGTAAATTAGGCGTATTTAAAGTGAGGTCAAAGTAATCTAACGGTTCAATAAAACCTGTATCGTAAGTTGCTACTGCAAAATCCGGTTTTTTATCACTAAAATGCGGCACACCGTCACTGTCTGTCCACGTAAATATATCGCCATTGCGTTTATATTTAACCTTCCCCAACGACACATCCACGCAGCGAGTATTGTTAGCTTGCGATAAGTGATTATCGGCAGATACTGATACATTTTGTAAAGTTGCCGCGCTTACATTTTTGAGCTGTTTAGTTGCTAACGGTTCAGTAGTTACCTGCGACGATAAACTATTATAAATTCGTTTAACCTCGCCTATAGGATCATGATAATTAAATACCCGCCCAGTAAAATGATTAGCAATGAGCGCCGATGCAATTAGCAGCACAAAAAATACAAACACCACGCGCAATTTTGTTTTAAACATCTTTATTGGCGCCCTTGCCACTGTGCTTCAAACAACTCTTTTTGCTTACCCCGATACTCGCTACACCATATAAAGTCGGCCGACTCCATCCCTTTTTTACGGCAACGTTTAGGCAATTTATAAAATTTTGACCAAGCATCAAGCTTAGCAGCATCTTTATAGCTATCGCTGTGCAAAGACATGTTTGATACTTTTTGATTGAGTAACCAATTGCTATTAGGCGAACGAGTTGCGGTAGAAGAAGTAGCCTGATAAGCGCTACCACTCTTTTTAGGCTTACTGCAGTGGTTAGCAAGTAAGGTAAATAGCGCTTTATCGCGCGCAGTTAAACGCTCACCTTCTTTATTACTGTAGCCACTCCTAAATTGAGAGCGAATAGCTTCGCGCTGCTTTTTAATGCTATCGCATTGGGCTTGTGTGTAAGCCTCACCAGCTTGAGGAAAAGTTGTAAATACGCTAATAAATACCAGTAAAATCCATTTAATCATTATTCATTCCCTGAATTAAAGCTTTAAAATAGTGTACCTATAAATGTGAAAAAACACATCAACATTACTAATCCAAAAAGTAAAAATTAAAGCTGTAGGTGGGAGTTCACCTTGTGTCTTGGTTTTTAAAAAGCACCCGCGAGGTATAAAACCTCACCTACAATAATTAAACCACCGCACTCAACAAAACCGTAGGTGCGATTTTATATCGCGCTTTGCCTTTTAAATAAGGCCAAGCTCAACACCTGTAGGCGCGAAGCTTGCTCGCGCGAAAAGCGTAGCTTTTAAATTGAATTCACAAATATCGCATTGGCGATGGCAACCAAGGGGCGGATACCGCCGACCGCCCCTTGGAACCCCACGGCGCCCCGAGGATCACATTATTTCCTCAATTTAAATTAATGATATGAACGTAAACGCGATGAAACACGTCCTTGTGCAAGCATCGCTTTACTCCCATTACCTAAAGGGATTTAGGTACTTGGAATTTGTCGGGAACAAAATTCCGCCATGCGCTGCTATTATTCATCATTAATTCAATTTCAGGTGTGATGACTGAGGAGCTATCTTAGCTTTTGATTTTAAATAAAGTTTGTAGGTGAATTAAGAGCTGGGAGCAATAAACTAACTCTTTAATTAAATACATCTCTACTAGGCAACTCTTCTTTTACTAGCTTCTCAGCTCTATCAATCTGGGTAGTCATATTCAAGAAGAAAAATGCGAACACGAAGCAAAAAAGCCCCAAAGTACCAATGAAAAAAGCTGAGATTCCAAACCATGAATAAAAATGAAAGCACACAGCCAGAGTGATAAACCCTATAAGAGAAAAAATAAAATATAAGATGAAAAGCTTCAGCCTTTCGAGAAACCTATTTCTCTTCCGCAAATATTTGGGTTTAAAAGCAATCACTTTTAAGTTATTACAAATCATTAAATATCTGCGACATGAAGCATACTTCTTTAATAATTTAAAAGCCCCTGGCGTATTTACGAACCACAGAAGTTCATGATGCTTTAATTCACATTTCACATAGCCATAGACAGCAACTAATAACGTGGGGAAGTTTTTATCGAATCCATCATCTACCAATGACTTTAATCGTTCATAAAAGTCTAAACTTAAAACCTGATGCTTAATCGTTGCCTCTTTAACTCGCGATACTAATAATGGTAGTCCTATTATAAATATAATCAGAGAAACTAATATCGAGATAACTTTTAGGTCTAAAATATAATCAGTAAATTGCAATTTTTTTCAACAAATCAAAACTATAGTTACCTATTTATACTACAAAAATATTTAAAATGTCATTGCCGATTGGGGTTAAGCATAACAGACCAGCTCTAAGAAGCTAAAGTTTGAGCTTAGCTTTAGAAAATCCAAGCCATCCGAGCATTTTTATTTTTCTAAACAAATAAATATAAACATCGCAGTTGCTTTGACTTCACCTTTTTTAGTATGTTAATTGTTCAAACCTAAAGGAGAAAGTTACATGGATGATCAATTACCTTTATTCGATAAAATACCTGATAAGAATGAATATACAGGTACGCCACAAGAATCAAACCGTAAGTTTTGTACTGAACTAGAAGAGGATCTTACCTCTATTGGCTTTACGGAATGTACAGACTCTCAACCGCAACAGCAAAAGTATATAAAGCGTGCAGCCTACCAAGATATGTACGGCAGTACTCGACATAGTACTTTTTTGATACACCATATAACTAAAGGCTTATTAAGAATAGAGGCTCATAGACAGGTACAAAGTGGCTCTGTAGATCAAAAATTTCCATTCTTCTATGAGTCGTTGAGTAATGCGCCTGAGAAAACTGTAATTATTGTTTTCGATGGGAAAGGCTATAAAAAAGAAGCATTTGATTGGTTGTTAACACAAACTGAAAATCATATAGGTAAAGAATTTAGAGTATTTTCATCAAAAGAAGACTTTCTTAATTACCTTATTAACTAGCCAATATCGCGTTGGCGACAGCAACCAAGGGGCGGATACCGCCGACCGCCCCTTGGAACCCCACGGCGCCCCGAGGATCACACTATTCCCTCAATTTAAATTAATGATATGAACGTAAACGCGATGAAAAGCGTCCTTGTGTAAGTATCGCTTAACGCGCATCCATGCGCTGTTATTACTCATCATTAATTAAATTTCGGGTGTGATCACGGGGGAGCGGCCTAAGCAACCGCCTTCAATTCAATAATGAGTTAATGCTTGTTTACAATGCACTTTTAAGTAAACTAACCACTCGCAAACAGGGAGTGGTTTTAATGCAGCAAATTGGTATTTACGAGCAGTTAATTACGCAAGTAATTAAGCAAAACTTAAATCGTGATCAATTTTATGTGGGCGAACGCCAGCTTGAAACGGCCGAAGCCGCAACATGGCTTTCACGCTTTTTAAGTAAACTTGTAACGCATGCAATCGATGCCATTCCCAACTCGAACGAGCGCCTACATGAACAGATTAGCCTAGCTAATAGCCTTGTACTTTGGCTTAAAGATCATATTCGCGATGACGAGCTAATTAACGAAAACCTTATCGACAGCCAAGGCCGAATACTTACCGCGCTGTTTAATACCCAAAACCCTATTGCGGCCAACCTTAAAGATTACTCAAGCGATATATTCCCACTTACAGGCCTTACGCAAAGCGAATTATTTAGCGGTGCTAATGCAGGTATATCACTCGAAACCGAGCTAAAGCGCGAGATTAAATCGTCCGACACTATTTACTGGCTTGTCTCATTTATAAAATGGACGGGGCTGCGCATTTTTAAAAATGAGCTTGAAGCGTTTACTAAAAGCGGCAATAAACTCAAAGTTATTACCACCTCATATATGGGCGCGACCGATGCTAAAGCCGTTGAGTTTTTAGCAAACCTACCAAATACCGAAGTAAAGCTAAGTTATAACAATCAGCAAGAGCGCTTACACGCAAAGTCATACTTGTTTATGCGCAATACGGGTTTTCATACAGGCTATATTGGCTCGTCTAACTTATCGCATTCGGCGCTTACCAGCGGCCTTGAATGGAACTTAAAAATTACCGCACAAGAAATCCCGCACATCATAGCTAAAACCAAAAGTACCTTTGAAACCTACTGGGAATCAAAAGACTTCGAGCTATTTACAGGCGCTGTTGAGTGTAAAGAAAAGCTCATTAATTCACTTAACGAGCAACGCGGTGTTGGACAATCAAGCAGCCAGTTTTATTTTGATATAACACCAAAAACGCATCAGCTCGCTATTTTAGAAAAGCTAAGTGCTGAACGCAGCGTACATAATCGTTTTAAAAACTTAGTAGTTGCCGCAACCGGCACAGGTAAAACCATAATATCGGCGTTCGACTTTAAAACTGTTTACGATAAAAACCCAAACGCACACTTTTTGTTTGTAGCCCACCGAGAAGAAATACTAAAACAAGCGCAAAGCGCTTACCGTGGAGTGCTTAAAAATAACGACTTTGGCGAGCTGTGGGTAGGTAACTACAAACCACAACGCTACAACCAATTATTTGCATCAATCCAAACGCTGAACAGCCAAATTGAATCACTCAACTTAACCAATGATTACTACGACTACATAGTGATAGACGAAGTACATCATGTAAGCGCTGCAAGTTACCGTGCCATTTTAAGTTACTTTACGCCCGCAATATTACTTGGCTTAACCGCTACACCAGAGCGACAAGATGGTGCAAATATACTCGATGATTTTTGTGGGGTAATAGCCGCTGAAATTCGCTTACCAGAGGCAATAAATCAACGCCATTTATGCCCATTTCAATACTTTGGATTGGATGACGACACCGACCTAAGCCAAATAACATGGCGAGGCGGCCGTTACGATATAAGCGAACTAAGTAACCTTTATACAGGGGAGAACAGCCGCGCTAACAAAATTATATCGAGCCTTGCTGATATCGTAACCAATGTTCAAACTATTAAAGCACTCGCGTTTTGTGTAAGCCAAAAACACGCAGAATTTATGGCTAAAAAGTTTAACCTAGCAGGCATAAACGCCGATGTGCTGACCAGCAAAAACACCAATGAGCGTGCAGCCAAACAACAAGCACTACGCCAAGGCGAAATACAAATACTTTGCGTGGTTGATATTTTTAACGAAGGTGTCGATATTCCAGAGGTCGATACTTTACTGTTTTTACGCCCAACTGAAAGCTTAACGCTGTTTTTACAGCAACTCGGCCGTGGCCTGCGTTTACCCGACAATAGCCAAAAGCAATGCTGTACCGTGCTCGACTTTGTAGGCAACGCCCGCCCAGAATACGACTTTGCCAGTAAGTTTCGCGCACTCATTGGTAAAAGTAATCAGCCAATAAAAACCGAGATTGAAAACAACTTCCCGCATTTACCGCTGGGTTGCCGCATAGAGCTACAAAAGCGTACGCAACAAACAATATTAAAAAATATTCAGCGAGCTATAAACTCTAAACGCCGTTTACAGCAACTTATAAATAGCTATTCGCAACACACTAACGACGCACTTACGCTAAGTAGCTTTTTACGCATAAACCCACAAGTCACGCTTGAAGATATATACAAACCAAAAGATAAAAAGCTCGGTGGCTGGCACTGGCTAAAAGGCGATGAAATACCCGCAGAGCAAGCCGATATTTACGCTGCGTATTACCGCGCCATCAACACTCAACTACTCGGCTGCGACTCACTCAGCTATTTGTGCTTTTTACGTGATTTATGTAATAACAACTTTAGCTTTACCCCAACAGCACAAAACCAACAGTACGCGCTTATAGCGCATTACAACTTTTGGGATAACGCAGGTAAAAGCTTGGGGTTTAAAACGCTTGAACAAAGCTTACAAGCACTTAAACACAAAGACCTACAGCACGAACTTGCTCAAGTAATTACACTATTAATAAACCGTATTCACCAACAAGAAAGTGATTTAGTGTGTTTACCTAATCACGCAATAAAATTACACAGCCGCTATACGCGACAGCAAATACTCGCAGCTTTTGGGGCTCACACGTTTGATAAAAAATCGACCGCCCGCGAAGGCGTTTTAGAATTTAAAAACCAAAACTTAGAGCTGTTATTTGTAACACTGAATAAATGCGAAAAAACATATTCACCAACCACGCTGTATCACGACTACGCAATCAGCCCCACCCTGTTTCATTGGCAAACGCAAAACAGCGCCCGCCCTGAACATGGCCGAGGTTTGAGTTACTTGCAACACAAAAAAACAGGCAAAACCATCCTGTTATTTGTGCGTGAACAAGGTAAAGACGAAAACGGCCGAACCATGGGGTTTGTAAACTACGGAGAGGTTAAATACCAAAGTCACAACGGCAGTCAGCCGATGAATATAACGTGGGAGTTAACCAACCCCATGCCAAGTGAAATGTGGCACGAGGCTGGGAAGTTGGCGGTTGGGTAAATGTTACAGTTTTTTAACTTAAAATTTCACATCGACCTTGCATTAGGTCTTTAGAAAACCTCTTGTACTTTCCTTTTTTAACGAGACCACCTATGTACCTAACACTCACTATTTCTTTTTGGGTATATTGGCGAGTATTCGTTTTATTCGAAGAAGGGAAAACTTTACGTTTACCAAATTCAAAATCATATTGCACTTCTTTCATTTTTTTCTCAAATCCAAATATAGATTCGAAATGTTCAACATTAAGATATTGAGTTTCTTTATAGTTAGAGTTATTAATTATCGAAGTAGTTTTAGTAAAATAAGCAGAAGCCTGATATTTATCATCAAGTAGGAGGTGCACTACGCCTCTCCAAAAGAAAATAGTAGAACTAGTAAGTAAGCTTATTTCGTTACAATCTTGATTACTCAGCCTCAACTCTAAATCTTTACAGACCTCAATGGCTTGAGTAAGTAATTTAAGATTATAAAATTCTTGTAATGCAATACCATAAAGATATAAATCTTCTTCAGCTAGCTCAAACATTTTAATTGAAGTTTTATTAAACAAATTAAAATAATATATAAATGACTTTGTACCGTGCGAAATTATAGATAACTGCCGATATAGCTTCAATTGAAGATTTAAATTTATCGTATCTATATATTTTTCAAGTTCAAATAAAATATCTTTATTTACATTATCTAGTATGGCTGCGTTAAAAATAAATTCATAAGTTGTTTGCTCATCCAGCCTCAAGTTATTATTGGCATATTTTACCAGCTGATTAAAGTGCGACAAATCACTTTTATCAAAAAGAACTTTCAAACACTTTATAAAAGTATCCTTGTTGAAACCCAAGTTAAACTCACTATGAGACTTAAATTTCAAGTTATTGTTTAATAAAGTTTTTACTAAATCTTTTTTATCTGATTCAGAATTTGAAATAGAACATATCTCTAACTTTATGGCGATACTTTCAGAAGGATTTGCATATTTCATTGCATCCTCCAGTGCCTCAATTGCTTTTGAGGGATTAGAGTTCTGAACCTGTATTTCATGCTGAGTATAAAGAGAAGCTAATTTGAATTGATTATTGCTTTCCTCATTTGAGGAGCTATCAATTTTCTTTAATAGAAATAATGCTCTTTCTTTATCTTCAATATTTTTTGCCAAATTAAGTAGTGCATTATTAGATGTAAAAGAGTCAGTATCATTGATAACTTTTTCTAACTCATCAAGCCCACTTTTATCATCTCTTTTTAATTTGCAAATACCACCTAAACATATAGCACGGTTTCGGTAAGGGTTTTCAGTGAAGTTGAAACAAAATACTTCTTCGGCTTTTTTTTCCAAACCTAACCTAAAATAACTAAAGCCCAAAAGGTATCGAATATCATCACTTACATCATCATTATTATTAATTAAGTATTCAAACACCTCTATTGCTTCTTTATAATCTTCACTATCGAAAAAAGCTAAGCCATACGAGTGAGTATATTTCTTTTTATCATCCTCATTCCATATTAATTTTAGCCAATTCAATTGCAATGACTTTTCTATTATAGGATTTTTAAACTTAGTTACGCCATTAAAATCCGATGTAATAATTCCAAATAAATATAATTTTTTCTTAATTTCATCTGTAATTTTAATATCAGGGTGTTCATGTATATCTATAAGAGAACTAATTATTTTCTTATTTGACTTGACCAACTCCCTGATATGATCAATAGGAGCATGATCATAACTAATTAAATACTTTTCTTCTATTAACTTATCTAAGGCCTTAGCATTGATTTGACCTTCCTCAATTACTAAACTTTCAACGTCTGAGCATATATCAAAAGTTAGCCTTGGATTACCATTGGTCCAATAAAATATTCGTTCTGCAATATCCGCATCGATACAGATATTGCTCATCTCAATGAAATTATTGAACTCAGATTTGTTGAAATCATCTAGATATATTTTATCTCCAATATTAAATGGAGATTTATTTCTATCTTTAATTAGTTCTATTGGCTCAATTACACCTGATAGGACATAAGTTAGCCTCTCAAATTCAGGAAAGCTTGTTCTTGCAAAATAATTACTGCGTATTTGCGCAAAAATATTATCGGAATAATCTGATGTTTTTAATGCGTCGATCTCATCAAGAATCACAACTAAGTCTCCATCGAAATCGTTCAGAATTAACTTTAAAGATCTTGTATATTCTTTATGAGGTGGTAAATCACGTTTTCTTAAATCATATATTTCACTCTCAAGTGATTCGGATAACTTCCTTTCATTAGGTTCAATAATTAAGTCTATAATATTTTGGTAGCATTCCCTCTCACGATTAAAGGCATTAGACATATCTACATAAGCAAAAATTCGTCTTTCATTCTCCATCGTCCTTTTCGCATTAAACAATAAATTCGTCTTACCCATCTGCCTTGCAACTAATACATAACCAGGCCTTTGCATATCATTAATAATGCCATTGAGCTGCTTATCCGCTCTACGATTAACATACAGATGAGGGGGAATAGTAGTATATTTCTTTAGTATTTTTTCCATTAAACAACCACTTCACTTATAGCTTTAACAATAGCACTTTCAATATTTTCACCTTCAGAGTTATCAAAAGATATAATGTTTTTTATAATTGATTTTAAAACTCTTGGAGAACCATTAGATGAACTAATTATTTCGTCTTTTTTATATGCAATTCTTAAATTTAAATTTTCACAAATTAAATCAAAAATATTATCTAATTCATTCCGCCAAACATCACAATGTAAAAATTGAAAATAGTCACTTGCCTTTGAACTATTTTTCAATAAAGACTTTGGATCGTAAATTGTTGAAACAGCAAAAATCAGGCTATCTTGCCTATAGTTTCGTGTGACGTATACAACGAGCCTCATCATTTTTTCTGCTATTTCAGCTAAAATATTTTCATCATCCACACTCAATTCATCTATCACAATGACTATTTTAGGCATTTTAGATTCACAAATAACATTTGAAATTTTCTTTATTATATTCTCATCAGAGTGCGGAATTGAAACATCAAGCTTTTCCTCTAAGCACTCTAACACTTCATAAAACACGTCGTCTGCTTTATCAATTATTATAGGGCTAAGGTCACAATAACAATATTGAATGTTATTTGTTATTAAATTTCTATTAATTATTGCTGTTTTACCAACTCCAGACTTACCAAAAACCCATACATTATTTACTTCTATAAATTTCTTAAAATCTAAATCCGTTGCCCTTTCATAATAATAGGGCTCGTTTTTAGAGGTGTAATTATTAAAAAGAACAACTTTTTTATCTGGTAAGGGGGTAGTTTTAATAAAGCTATTTAACTCTTCAATATTTTTCGATATATCCGCAAAAGAAATACAATATAATGAAGTACCAGCCTGTTGCGCTAATAAAACTCCAACTACAAAATCACCTAAGAATACCGGGGAACCAGACATACCCATATAATTATTAATTGTTTTAATCGGTTCAATTTCAAATGAGTATATAGTTGAACTTATAGATTCATACGTATTAGTGATTTTTGTAGTCATTGCAGCATGCTTGCCTGCCTTCTCTTTAGGGAAACCCCAACTATCAACTACAGAATTTAAGCCACAATATTTAATACCAATAGATAGATAGTTGTTCAATACTTTATTCTCTATCGATAATATTGCAAAATCATAAAGCTCACATACTTTATCTACTTTTACACTATATGATATGCCATTAATATAATCATCTGTCGTCAAGAAAACCTTGATTTTAATCATAGATTCAATTACATGTAATGCTGTTATAATCTTACTTTCGCTAATTGCGAAACAAGTTCCTTGTCTTACATTACCTTCTGTTTCCCCAGTTAATATGAAAATAGAGTTTAGAATAAGCTTATGATCGACACTCATAAGTTAAATTCTTTTACGTTAAGAATAATTTCAGTACCATTATAATCAAGAAAAGTTTTTACTACGTTTTTCGTAACATGCTTTATAGGGTTATTAATCATTATTTTAACTTTTTTATTAATTGAATATTTAGCTAGCAATGCCAAAGTCTCTAAATCAGGGTGTTTAAAAACCTCCCCATTAGTACTTACTAAATACATGCCACAGTTTAGCCTTTTAACAAGTTCCTTATTGATGTTATGTTTGCTCCCATGGTGAGATAGCTTTACTGCGTCAACTTTTAGCTCTTTGATATTTTTTTTATCTAACCACGTAAGAACATCTTCAGCGTGGCAATCACCAAGCATTAAAATAGAGCTTTTACCATTCTGTAAAAGAAAAGCCAAACTCGATTCATTAGCTAAGGAGGAGTCTTTTTTGTATATAAATTCAGCTAATGTATCTACATCTAAGTATGTATTAGCTGTTATTTCTTCAAAATTATCTTCTTTCAACGATCTTAAATAATTTTCAAAAGCTAAACTGTGACTTTTCGTCAATATTTTTCTTTTGACTCCCTCATCATTGAGCACCTCGAACCACTGATTTTTAAGTTTTTTTAAAGTTTTCATTGAGGGGCTTATGACCTGCATAGAGATTTCCCCAACATTTATTGAGTTATACACATCAGATGTTATAGCCTTTTTGTTTGATTTGATATTTTGGTTACGTATCAAGTAAGATAAAGAAGTTCCTTCTGAAAACCCAATATTAAAATCTTCGTCTGGCAGTGAAGCTAGCCTCGATGAAAGAGCATCCACCTCAATATCCTCAATGACACCGCACAAACAATCTTCTAACTCTAAGACTTCATTTGCACTATTAAATAAAATATTATTTATTATAGGCTTCTGATTACTTTCGAGTAATTTGATTATTCCATTGGTATGATCGCTATCAAAGTGGGTAACTACAAGGCAATCTAAATCCCTAAACCTATTGACATTCTCTTTCCACTTTGAGTATGAAGCGGCAGTACCACCATCAAATAATATTCTAGTATTGCCACTCTCCACCAAAATACAGTCACCATTACCCGCATAGTTTAAAGTTATTTTCAATTTTTAGCCTTATTTACTACCTTCGCAAAATTGTGTTTTTATATATTTAAAAATCAATTAGTTTCATTAACTTTTTTATAACGCTATTCATAAATAGAAGAGAAACGCCTACCGTCATTCATAAACACCAATCTACCAACACACTCCAATTCCCCGTGATTACACTTGAAACTTAGTTAATGATGAGTAATTTACAGCATGGCGGAATTTTGTTCCCGACAAATTCCAAGTACCTAAATCCCTTTAGGCAATGCTGTACAAAGCGTAGCTTGGCCATGGATGGCCTATCTACGCTGGTTACGTTCACATCATTCACGTAAGTTGAAGATAAAGTGTGATCCTGGGGTGCGCCGTGGGATTCCAAAGGGCGGTCGGCGGCAGCCGCCCTTTGGTTGCCATCGCCAACGCGAGATAAACTCACGCCTACAGCACGAACTACAAATTTTGTATTACACGTCATACCTTGGCTTTTCTTCCGCCACTAAATCAAACCCTGCACTTGGCTGCTGATATTTAAAGCTAGCCGCTTCTTCAAAATAACCTTTCTTTACCCATAATTTTGCACTGTTAGCCTGTGCAACCTGATACGCCCAATCACTAACCGAAAACGACTTATCTGAATCACAATTAAAGTAATCACTAAGTTCAGTTGTTAAATGCTGGCTATTAATCACTAAATTTTGTTCTTGCCAGCGTTCGCGGTGAAGTTGCGCAGCTAAAAAGTCACTTTTACTGTTATTACAGGTGCTATGTGCTGCCACAAAGTTATGACCTAAATCATTTGCGTAGCGAGCAAACGGTATAAAGTGATCAACCTCGGTTTTACTGTTCAATGGTTTTTCGCAATAAAAACAACTACCGTGCTGAAGTTCTATCAACACAGGCTTTGCCTTACTCAATGCATTGCGATCAAAGCCGAATAAAAAATCATGTAGTTGGCTTTGTGGGCCAATTAAGGCTTGGTTATGCTTAATACTTTGAATTTTTTGCAGCCATGCATTTTTTGCTAAATAAACAACTAGGTCGTAAAAACGCCTAAAGCAGCCTGCAATACCTTCATTTAAGGTAATGTATGATTGGCCTTTAATATGGGGATACAAGAAACACTCTTCTTTGCCATTTAATTTTTGTAATAACCAAAGCGGGCCGTCTTTAATGGTTTGTAATGTTGAGCTGCGTATATTTTTCCAACCGTGGCTCTTTTTTAATTGGCTAATTGAATTAATATTATTTAATTTTGCATCATGAAGCGTAGTTATAATTTTGGCTTGTTTATTAGAGTTGGTATTTTGTAAAAGTAGTTGCTCTCTATTATTACCAATTGCGTCAAATGGCGATGCTTGGTGCCAATATAAAGTAATAAATTTATCGACTAATTCATCAAATTTTATTTGTAACTGTGCTTGCGGATCGGCGTGATGTTTTTCGATACTAATATCAGCCAGTGCATGTAAAAGCGCAAACTTATAAGTAGCGCTAAAATCACCTTCAACTAATAAGCGCTGAATATAAGCAATAAAGTCGAGCTGTTGCTGCATTGCTCCAATCATAAAACGTGCACTCCTTTTATAAGCGCATTTAGCCATACTTCACTTTCTCGCTCTGGGCGCTTGTCAACACTTTGCCATTGTTTAATAGCTTTTAACTGCGTATGGCTAAGTAAATGCGTTAAAGCATTTTCGTTTAAATCGGTAAATTCACGACCATTATGCACACGCTCTGTATCGCCATATTTAAACGATACATACAAAACACCATTCGGTTTAAGCGCATTTTGTAGGTTTAAAAATACCTGCGGTAACTCAGCTTTTGGAACGTGTAATAAACTAGCGCAGCACCAAATACCGTCGTATTGGTTTACACTATTTAGCTCTTGGAATGTTTTAACCGCTACAGGTTGCTGTAAGTAACTACTTGCAAACTCTGCCAGCTCTGGGCTTGCATCAAACGCACTTACAGTAAAACCCTGCGCTTTAAAAAAAGCGGCATCGCGCGCACTGCCACAACCGGCATCTAAAATACTCCCATGTTGTGCAACGTGCGGTAAAAACTCAGCATAAAGCGCCGACATATCAACGTTAAGTGTTGAGTCGCTAAAGGCTTTGGCATTTTGGTTGTAATAAGTAAGTGTGGTGTTTGACACGAGACTCACCGCTCCTTGGCTAATCGTTTAACAGCTAAGGCACTGTTAATACTGCATTCATTATTTGTTTAATCTACAGGAACAAGCGCATTAAATATAGGCTTAATAAGTAGAAATTTTTAAATTAATACGCCATTGTTATTAAGCACTGATGTTAAGTGATACATACGCAGTATAAAATTTAAAATGCAATACAAACGCCCTTCAATAAACACCGGCATACTAGGCGCTCTCATAATTACGGATGGTTTTTACATATTCATACAAACCCGCGCCGCTAAAATACAAAAGCTGGTTTATACTGTTGTAATAATAAGCAAAAATAATAACTATGAGGCGCAATGAATAAATTAATTACTGTATTTTTATGTTTGCTGTTTACGGCTCCATTTAATGTATTTGCTTGTGAGAGAACCTTTAGCGTGGCATCGCACGATGCTTTTTGGCCGCCTTATGTAATGGGCATTAACGGTAAGCTGCAAGGCTTGGAGGTTGATGCGCTTAACATTATATTTGCTGACTCCCCTTTTTGTTTTGAAGTTAAGTTACTGCCAAATTCTAAGCGGGCTTTTATTGAGCTTAAATACGGCCGTATTGATTTAGGATGGGCTGCAAGTTATACAGACGAGCGCGCTAAATATGTGCACTTTAGTGATAACTACCGAACTGAGGTTATGCGCTTATACGAAAACAAAAATAATCAGCATAGTGTTAAAAACCTCGAAGACATTTTTAAACAAGGCTTTATTGTTGGCGCTAACTTTGGAAGCTATTACGGCGAGGAGTTTGAGCAATATAAAACTAAATATAAAAAGCAGATTGAATACACCAGTGCAACCAGTAAACGCTTTGAAATGCTTAATAAACAACGTATTGATTTTGCTATTGAAGACGAGTTAGTGGGGGCTTATTTTGGCAAAAAAGGCTCAAATATAAAATTAGTAACCAATATTGAGCATGTAAATAAAGACGATATTTATTTAATGTTTAGCAAAAATACGGTGTCGGTTACTGAACTTGCGGTAATTAATGAATATATAAACAAAAATAAAACAGCACTTAAAGCGCTGTTTGAACACTAATTTAAGGAGTGTAATGAAAACTTTATTTTTAGCGTTTACTACACTGTTATTTACTCAATTTAATGCCTTAGCATGTACAAAAACATTGGTGATGGGCACTAACGAAACCAATTGGCCGCCTTATCTTGTTAAACAAGGTGATACATTTTTAGGCGCAGAAGTGGATGCTGCAGACGCTATTTTTAAAGATTCAAAATTTTGTATTAAATGGACTTATTTCCCGAGTTTTTCACGTGTTCAAGCTGAGCTTAAAAATGGCCGAGTAGATATAACCTACGCGGCAAGTTATACAGAACAACGCGCTCAATATGCGCATTTTAGCTTGCCTTACCGCGACGAGGTTATGCGGCTTTATAAACATAAAGATTCGCCTGATGTAACAAGCTTACCTGAGCTTTTTAGTAAAAAGTTTACAGCGGGTATTAACCGAGGGAGCTTTTTTGGTAACGAGCTTGAACAGTTAAAAACTAAGTATCCAACACAGGTGGTGCTTACTGCTCAAGCAAATAATCGATTTAGTATGTTAGATAAAAAACGAATTGACTATGTTATTGAAGACTCTGCTGTTGCGCAGTACTTTGTAAAAAAACACCCCTCAATTACGCAGGTAAAGTCTATTACACCGATTAACGTTAACAACGTGCATTTTATGCTAAGTAAAGAGTCGCTAACTCTTGATGACGTGGCGACGGTTAATCAACTAATTATCAAAAATGCGGCCGCTATAAAGTTGATTTATCAGCCTGTGCATTAAAGCATGGGCAATAACGTGGCTATTTGGCTACAACACTTATTTAATGTTATTGGCGGTAGTGGTTATTTATATTCCTGTTATAGGTAAACCTAACGCCTCTTATGCTAAAAATAGTGACTTAAAATTGAGAATTGCCGTTATTTTCGCTTGGTTATAAATTAGCTACCTTTTATCTTTCATTCGTTGTGGCTGATCTGTATAATTCGCCAGCTAATTTACCCTATTGTCTGGTTCTTGTTTGTGGCGTTTTGCTGCAGCGTACTCCTGTCAGTACTAATCTAGGATTACCCTTTTTGATCTCCACCGCAAATATTACGATGCAGTTTGGCGCAGAGCCGTTGTTTGAAAACATTTCAGCTAAATTTGGTAACGGTAACCGTTACGGTTTAATTGGCGCTAACGGCTGCGGCAAGTCGACTTTCATGAAAATTTTAAGCGGTGCGCTTGTTCCAAGTGCGGGTAATGTATCTATTACTCCAGGGTTGAAATTAGGTAACCTAAGCCAAGACCAGTTTGCTTTTGAGCAATACAGCGTTGTAGACGCGGTAATTATGGGCGACGTGGAGCTTTGGAAAGTAAAGCAAGAGCGCGAACGTATTTACTCGTTACCAGAAATGAGCGAAGACGACGGAATGAAAGTAGCCGATCTTGAAAGCGTATTTGCTGAAATGGACGGTTACACGGCAGAAAGCCGCGCTGAAGAAATTTTGCTTGAAGCGGGTATCGATAAAGAATTTCATTACGGGTTAATGGCAAACGTAGCACCAGGTTGGAAATTACGTGTGCTTTTAGCACAAGCGTTATTTGCAAATCCTGACATTTTGCTACTGGATGAACCTACCAATAACTTGGATATTCATACAATTACATGGCTTGCTAACGAGCTTAACAAACGTAAATGTACGATGATTATTATTTCGCATGACCGTCACTTTTTAAACTCGGTATGTACACACATGGCCGACATTGATTACGGCGAGCTGCGTATTTATCCTGGTAACTACGAGAAGTTTTTAGATGCTGCGGGCCTACAACGCGAGCAACTTTTAGCTGAAAACGCTAAAAAGAGCGCTGAAATTGACGAGCTACAAGACTTTGTTAACCGTTTTGGTGCTAACGCTTCAAAAGCTAAACAAGCGAGTTCGCGCGCTAAAAAAATGGATAAAATCAAGCTTGATGAAGTTAAATCTTCAAGCCGTATGAGCCCATCACTTTCGTTTGACGAAGGTAAAAAAATGTATCGTCAAGCGCTTGAAGTTAATAAGCTTGGCCATGGTTTTGATGGCGAAACGTTATTTACTGGTGGCGACTTACTACTAGAAGCTGGCGCTAAGCTTGCTGTAATTGGCGAAAATGGTGTGGGTAAAACTACATTTTTACGCTGTTTAGTAGATGAGCTTAAAAGTAATGAAGGCGAAATTAAATGGTCTGAAAATGCGACCTTTGGTTATTGCCCGCAAGACAGCACAAAAGATTTTGAAAACGATTTAACGTTGTTTGATTGGATGTCGCAATGGCGTACAGCTAAGCACAACGATTTAATGGTTCGTGGCATGTTAGGCCGTTTGTTGTTTACAGCAGACGATTCAAACAAAAAAGCGCGTAACTGTTCTGGTGGTGAAAAAAACCGCCTGTTATTTGGTAAGTTAATGATGCAAGACGTTAATGTGCTTGTTATGGACGAACCAACTAACCACATGGATATGGAAGCCATTGAAGCGCTTAACAATGCGCTTAAAGACTTTGAAGGTACGCTTATTTTTGTAAGCCATGACCGTGAGTTTGTATCGTCATTAGCTACGCGTATCATTGATATTAAAGATAAAAAAGTAATCGACTTCCAAGGTACGTTTGACGAATACCTAGCAAGTTGTGAAGAGAAAAAAGCGTAAACTTTTTTCTAATTGCTAATAAAAACGGTGCTAAATTTAGCACCGTTTTTTTATGTGTGGTGAATAGTTAAATTTTTAGAGGCCATAACCCCTGTAGACGCGCAGCTTGCTGGCGTTTAAAAACGTAGTTTTTATGATGAGTGATTGAGTAATTAGAAGCTACGCTTCTCGCGTGAGCAAGCTCTACGCCTACCACAAAACTTGACACTGTGGTTTGATTTAACTTGTAGACGTGCAGCTTGCTGGCGTTTAAAAGCAACGCTTTTACTATAGGTGGTTGAGTAATTAGAAGCTGCGCTTCTCGCGTGAGCAAGCTCTACGCCTACCGCCAAACTTAACGCCGTGGTTTTATTTAACTTGTCGTATAACACATTTTATCTATATTTATAAAAACCAATAAATTAAAATCTTTATGTATTCCTCTAAAAAGCTATTAACAGGACGTCACTCCTCAAAAAATAAATTTTACTCTGTAACAATATGCACAAAACAAAGAACTCCGTTATTCAAGAGCTTTGAAAATGCATGTATTGCCACAAGAGGTTTGGTTTATATGCAAAATAAGGTGAATACAATCTGCTATACCCTAATGCCAGATCATCTCCATTGGTTGTTTCAATTGAAAGATTTACCTCTTAATGACGTTGTAAGGCAATATAAAAGTATTACCACGGTGAACATTAATAAGTTTAATTGTTCTAATGGGCAAATTTGGCAGCAAAACTATTTTGAGCACCAGCTTAAAGCAGAGGATGATTTAATTAACCAAGCACGTTATATAATCGCTAACCCTTTACGCGCTGGGCTTGTGAATAAAGCTGAGGAATATCCATTTTGGGATTGTGTTTATCTTTGTGATCATGAGTTAAGTAATTAGAAGCTTCACTTCTGACGTGAGCAAGCTCAACGTATACAGCATCGCAGAGCTAATTATTCACATTATTTTATTGGTAAATACTGCATACATCACTGCTTTAAATCTAGTCATATTCTCCTGTAAGTCTTTGTCACTTAATGCTAATGTTTATGGAGTGAGTTATTTAAAACTTTAATGGCTAAACCAAGAGGTAACTATGTCTAATTGGGTTGAAGCAACAGTAAAAAGCGTAACATGGTGGAGCGAAACGCTCTTTAGCTTAACCGTTAATGCTAATGTAGAGCCGTTTAAAGCAGGGCAATTTACAAAGCTTTCTATTATGGATGGCGACAAGCGTATTGCTCGGGCTTATTCATATGTAAACGCCCCTGAAAACCCCGATCTTGAATTTTACCTTATTAACGTTATTGACGGTTTGCTTTCTCCTCGTTTAGCTACATTACAACCTGGCGAAACCGTATTAATAGAACAACACGCAACTGGCTTTTTTACCCTTGATGAAATACCACAAAGCGATCAGCTTTGGATGTTAGGTACTGGCACTGCCATAGGGCCTTTTTTATCAATATTGCAACAGCCCGATGTGTGGAAAAAATACAAAAGCATAAACTTAGTGCATGGTGTACGTTTTAATAACGATTTAAGCTATCAGGCACTTATTAACGAGTTATTAAGAGTGTACCCCGAGCAACTCAACTATATTCCTGTTGTAAGTAGAGAAGAGCCATTACAAGGCTTAAGTGGGCGGATTACTAACGCAATTGAGAGCAACGGCTTGTTTGAACATGTAAAATTAAACCCTGAGCCTAGTAATGCACAATTTATGATTTGCGGAAACCCACAAATGGTAAAAGACACCACCGCGCTACTTCTCGATAAAAACTTTACGCGTAACCGCCGTAAAGCACCCGGTAACATTACTGTAGAGCAGTACTGGTAGGCTACAGTGGTGGTATTAACTACCCGATAACGTTAAAATTTGCTATGTTGCACCCTTATACCAATATTATCAAAAATATGATCATTCTATCGCATTAAATAACTCACTAACTGCGTTAAAAATTATTCATATAGAACAACTATATGTCACAATTTTCGCCTTATTATTGTGCTATTTTCTTGACGCTATAATAGATCGCTTATTTAATGTAATTGGTATTACACGTGTTTAGTGTTCATTTTAGGAAAGTTATGAAACCGTTATCTATTATTTTTGCCTCGTTAATTACCACCGTTGCGCTTATTACTTACGCCGCAGAACAAAGCGAGCCTGAGCAAAAAGAGCAGCAAGTTGAAGCTCAAGCAAACGTTGAAAAACCAAAAGTTGAAGATGAGCAATCAGTAACTCAAGTCAAAGCTGACGACAAAGTAAATACGCTTGAATACAAAGCACCTGAGCTTAAAAAGCCAACAATTGATGCGACTAAACCAGACGATTCAAAGGTATTGGGTAACGAGCAGATTAAACCTACTGAAAAGCCTAAAAATAAAATAGAAAAAGCAGTGGCTGTAGCCGAAGCTGAAAAAGCAGTTACGCAAGCAAAAGAAGCGCTGACAGTTAAGCAACAAACTAAAGCTAAGCAATCGCGCGAATCACTTGCGGTAGTAGAGCAGTTAGTTAAAGCGTATAACGCGCGTAACATTGAAGAGTTTCTGCGGGTATATGCCGAAGATGTTGAGTTTTATATTTTCCCTAATGAGCTATTATTTAAAGGTAAAGAAAAACTAATAGAACGTTATGGGCTAATGTTTAAAAAGTTAAAGTGTATTCACTCATCACCAATTAAGCGCATAGTTCACGGTGATATAGTGATTGATCACGAACTATCAGAAACCTGCTCAACTGACGAAAAGGTAGTTGATAAACGCTCAGAACTGATTTCGAGTTACCAAATTAAAGATGGAAAAATAGTACGCGTACTGTTTTTTAGATAAAGGCTTTATATGCAAATAAATGACGACAAAAAAATTCGCTTAATGTATCGCATCGAGCCCGGTTGCCTTGGCCCTAAGGGTGCTGAGCATGTTGAAGATTTTTGTCGTTTTGCAAATAAACATATTAAGTCACCATTTTATGGCCAATTTGTATTTTTACCTCGTTACGATAAAACCATAGACGAGCGACAATATAGCGTTAACAGCCGTAATTTATCTCTTGTGCAGGCTCGAGCTTACTTAAAGCACTTTGATATTAATATTGAAGAATTTGAAGAACAACTCGACAAGCTCCTCACCAAAGCGATTGATTTATACTTTAAGCGATAGCGTTTAATTGCTGTTGCTTAGGTATTCTCCCCCTCCGCAATACGTTTTTATTTTAATTATTATTAAAAATATAAGTAATTTCTTTCACAAAGATAAAGTAATCAGCAATAACTGAGAAAAACCAGATCGGCCAATATGTATCACTTACTTTAAAAGCGCAGCGCCTCTTAACCTCTTTGTGGATAATTCGCCCTTTAAAAGCTTCTATTTGCACGATGAGAAGTAAAAGAGGAGTAAATGAGAAAGCCAAAAACAGTATTTTTATGTTTTATCACTACTCTAAAAGCGCAGCGCCTCTTAACCTCTTTGTGAATTAATTAGCTCTTTAAAAGCTTTTATTTGCACAATGAGAAGTAAAAGAGGAGTAAATGAGAAAAGCTAAAAACAAAAACCAGTATATTTATGTTTTATCATTACTCTAAAAGCGCAGCGCCTCTTAACCTCTTTGTGAATTAATTAACTAAATATTTTAAAAGCCCTAAAAACAAAAAAGCGGTGTTAATTTTAACACCGCTTAATGCGAAATATGTTTAGCTATGTGCTTTAGTAAGCTTGGGTTACAACATAGGTTTTATAACATCAAACACAGCTTCTATATGATCGTCTCTGTCGTTTAGTGCCGCTATGTAACGGTACTTTTTGCCGCCTGCGTTTTCGAATATTTCACGATTTTCGCCTTCTAGCTCTTCAAGTGTTTCTAGGCAGTCGGCGCTAAAAGCTGGGCTGATAATGGCTACATCGGTAATACCCTCATCAGGCAGGGCTTCAAGCGTTGCGTCGGTGTAAGGCTTTAACCACTCGGCTTTACCAAATCGACTTTGAAAAGTACTAATTACTTTGTCTTTATCAAGGCCCAGTTTTTCGACAACTAAACGCGTGGTTTGTAAACATAGGCAATGGTATGGATCGCCGCGCTCTAAGAAGAGTTTAGGCATACCGTGATACGAAAAAACAATTTTTTGTGGCATACCATTCGTTTCTAAATCCTCACTAATACTATTAGCAAGTGACTCAATATAACGGGTGTTTTTATGATAGCCATTAATAAAGTGCAGCTCTGGCACCCAGCGCCATTTACGCAATACGCTTGATACAGCATCGAACGTTGAACCCGTGGTTGGGCTAGAATATTGCGGATACATTGGCAATATAATAATACGCGTTAAGCCTTTATCACGAAGCTCTTCAAGGCCGGCCTCTATTGAGGGATTACCATAGCGCATTGCCATTACCACTTCAGTATTGGTATAACCTTGTTCTTTTAATAAGGTATTTAGCTTTACGCTTTGTTGGCGAGTAATGTGGGTAAGTGGTGAGCCATTTTCGGTCCATATACTTTCGTATAATTTAGCCGAACGCTTAGGGCGCACACGCAAAATAATGCCATGTAAAATTATCATCCATACTAGGCGTGGTATTTCTACAATGCGTGGATCTGATAAAAACTCACGTAAGTATATACGAAGCGCAGCAGCTGTTGGTGCATCAGGGCTACCTAGGTTAGTAAGCAGTATTCCCGTTTTTTGGTTAAAACGCCCATCATGGGGATTGTCAGTAACCGCAGAAAATCGCGACACAGAGTGCTCCTTCAAGCAAATTCAATAATGTATTTTATGCACATTGTAACGAAAAAAACTGCCGTTTAGATCAATCATTTAGCAGTTTTAACCATAATTCTAAATGGGGCTGGTTTTTTAGATTCTAGTTGCTGCAGTTTTTCTATTGATTTGCGGCTAAACACATGACCTTTAGGCAGCAGCATTATACCCGAATGGCTGTGCAGAGCATGGCCGAGTATCATTTGATCTTTGAGTTCATGAGCATTACAAATTAATACTGATCCTGCTGAACTTTTTTGTTCGTGTAGTTTTGCATGGCTTGCTTCAAGCGCACGAACTATTTTAGGGTGGTAAAACGAACCACTATAAAGTTTTACACTTTCGAGTGCATCCTCATGGCGCTGCTTTTCATCGCTTGCATTGCTCTGCTCAAACGCATCCCAATAGTCGCGCGCTAACCCTAATACCATAGCCCCTATCGGTATATCGTTTCCAGCAAGGCCTTTGGGCATTCCATTTCCGTTAAAACGTTCAAACTGATAATAAATAGCATCCGACAAATCGTGTAAATGTATTGCTGGCATTAGCATTAATTGTGCAGTACTTGGGTGAGTATAAAAGGTCTTACGCTGTTGCTCATTTAACCGATTTAACGGTTTTTTATAAAGTTCAGGGTCCATAGCAAGCAAACCTATTTGTGCTAAATAACCAGCCATTGGGGCAAGATCAATGCTTTTTTGCGACAGGTTTAGGTAAAGCGCTATTTGTGTGCAGGTATTTGCAATATTTTGTGCTTTGTTGCCATCAAGGTAAGGATTCGCGTTAACAAAATTATATAGCAGCTCAACGGTCGATTTGTGCTCTTGTTTTTCGCGTTCGTTGGCGTCTTCAAGCTTTTTTAAAACTTGTTTGATTTGTAAGGTACGTTTTTCTACTCGTTGCTCTAACGTGTTGTTTAGCTCAAGTAGTTCTTGGTTTTGTGCCTTAACTTGTGTTTCTAATTTTTTGTTTTGCTTTTTTAGCGCAAATTTTTCTAGGCTATCTTTAATGCTTCGAAGTAATAAGTCGTTTTGCCATGGTTTTTGAATATAACCATTTATTTGCCCTTGATTAACAGCTGCTAGGGTTGTTTGTATATCGGCGTAACCGGTTAATAAAATGCGTTGAGTGTCGGGTGCCAGCGCACGCGCTTTTTCTAAAAACTCGGCACCGTTCATTACTGGCATCCGCATGTCGCTAATAATTAAACCAAATTCATGATTTTTAAAAAGTGTTAGTGCGTTTTGCGGATTATCGCAAACAATAACCGTTAAGCCATTTACTTCAAGTAGTCGTGTTAACGTACGTAGTACTATTTCGTCATCATCAATACAAAGTACATCAACCTGATTCATTGGTGTGTTTGGTGTTGCTTGAGTCATTGCGCCGCCCTTAAATTACTTCTGGCTAAATAATAGCTTAAAAAAATATTCTATGGTGAGTTTGTCCTGCCTTTATTTATAGCTGAATCTAAGTAATGTAGTTATTACCCATAAGTAGATAATTGCTAACACTAAAGTTGCAAATTTGCGTGTAACCAACTAAACATTAAGTATAAAGTTATCTATATGGATGAAAGGAATGAATGGATCAGATGGTAATTTTGAACCTGCCTTTTTAAACGAACAAAAGCTGCGCTTGGCCGCAGAGCAATTACTTAAAGATAAAAGCACCGTTTTAGTTGCCATAAATAATGAATTACAAAAAAAAGTAGCCGATTTAGAACATCAACAAATGCTGTTTGTGCAAACTGAAAAAATGGCGACCTTAGGAACGCTTTGTGCAGGCGTAGCCCATGAAATAAATACCCCGCTTGCCTATGCAATGAGTAATATAGAAAGCTTACAAAATTCTACCCCTTTGCTCATCACGTTGCTAAAGCTTAACGAGCAATACTTAAACAACGAAATTAAAGAGAGCCGTTTTAAACACGAAATCGACATACTCAACTTACAGTATCCGTATGCGTGGCTTTATAACAATTTGCAGGGACAAGTTAACGACAGCGTTGAAGGACTCAAACGAATAAAACAAATTGTGCATGACTTATTAAACTTTGCCCACCCCTCCTCCTCGCAAGATAAGCAACTAACCGATGTAACAACGGGTGCTAATAATGCTTTAAGGTTATTAAGTAACAAACTCAAACTATGCGAGATAAAAACGCGGTTTGAACCACTACCACTTATTTGGTGCAATTTATCATCAATTAATCAAATTTTTGTAAATCTCTTAATGAATGCTTGGCAAGCATGCGAGCTTGATTTAGAAAAAGGCTGCATTATTGAGGTCAATATTTTTGAACTAAACACAAATATCTGTATTGAGGTAAAAGATAATGGCTGTGGAATGAGTGAAGACACAATAGCGCATATGTTTGACCCTTTTTATACAACAAAAGAAGTTGGTGAAGGTACCGGTATGGGTATGACACTTGTATACGCTATGGTGAGCGATCATGGCGGAAAAATAGAAGTTAACAGCACATTAGGGACAGGTACGACCATCCGCTGCCTATTACCTTTAAAAGCGTAAACAAACGAGCAAAACCACAATGTAAATAAAAAGTTAATAAATACGTTTTTGAAGTTTAATGCCCTTGCAGCATGTATTTTAATCGATTAAAGGTGGTTTTTTCTTATCTTGAAATTTATTTGCATACTTAGACCAAATATTTAGTTTTTTTCATTTCTTTTTGTTTGCATATGTTGCTAGGATGTTTGCAACAGGTTATGAGCATCATAACCACACACATATTATAAGAACACAAAAAAACAGGGTCGTCACTATGCCAACATACCGTTTAAAAACACTTGCTGTAGCCGTTGCTTTCGCGTTTAGCGCACCAAGCATTGTTAACGCAGAAGAAGCACCAGTGCAAGCTGCTAAAAACATTGAGCAAATATCTGTATTAGGATCGCGTGTATCTAACCGTACTTCTACTGAGTCTTCTTCTCCTATTGATTTAATTGACGCAGATGATTTAACCAAAGGTGGCTTTACCGAGCTTGGCCAAAGCCTGCAAGCGACAGCGCCTTCATTTAACTTTTCGCGTACACAAGTATCTGACGGTTCTGATTTATTTAGACCCGCCACACTTCGTGGCTTACAGCCAGATCAAACCCTTGTATTAGTAAATGGTAAACGTCGCCATAACCAATCAATTTTTGGCCTTAACGGTACGGTTGGCGCAGGCGCTGCGGGTACCGATATGAATGCCATTCCGCTAACGGCCCTTAAAGGCGTTGAAGTATTACGCGATGGCGCAGCGGCGCAATATGGCTCTGATGCTATTGCAGGCGTAATTAACTTATCTCTTAATAACTCAACCGGTATTACAACGGGTTTTGTACAATACGGCGGCACAAGTGAAGGTGACGGCGACACTATTTCAGCAGGTTTAAACCGTGGTTTTGAATTAGGCAACGAAGGCGGCTTTATTAACCTATCGCTTGAGTACCGTGATGCCGATGGCACTAACCGCGCCGAGCGTGATACGGGTGGTTCGCTTAATGTTGAACCAGGTACGTTAAGTGAAGACGTACGCTGGGGCCAAGGTAACTCAGAAAGTGAATTTACGTCGTTATTTTACAACATGGCATTACCAATGGGCGACGGCGAGCTTTACTCGTTTGGTGGCTACTCAGAGCGCACGGCGCTGGGTAATGGTTTTTACCGTAATTTTAACGAAGCGTCTAAAAACGTAACCCAAGTATATAGCGATGGTTTTTTACCGCGCATATATAACGAAGCACAAGATATTTCAGTCGCGCTTGGTTTTAAAGGCGATATAAACACAGATTGGAATTACGATGTATCGGCTGTTTATGGTGAAAACCAATACGACTTTACATCACGCAATACATTAAACGCTTCTTACGCGGCTGAGTATTTATTTAACAACCCAAGTGCAAGCGATGCCGATATTGCAGCAAACTCAGGCCCTAGTGGCGGTTACTCAGGTGGTTTTAGATTTGATCAAACAACGGTTAACCTTGATGTAAACGGTATTGTAGATATTGGCCGTGGTGAACCTTTATATGTAACAGTAGGCGCTGAATACCGTAAAGAAAACTACGAAATAGTGCCTGGCGATGAAGCATCATACGCCTGTGGACTAGCAAATATGGATACCTCGTACCCATCAGTAAACGATCCGGATCAATTTGCACAGTGTGGTTTTCAGGCTTATAACGGCCTACGCCCTGAAGCGGCTAACGATAGCGACCGTAACAGCTACGCAGTTTATGTAGACGTAGAAACTATGATCACCGACGCATGGAACGTCAGTGGTGCGCTACGCTATGAAGATTTCTCAGATGCTGGGGATGATTTAATTGGTAAATTAGCAACACGTTATGAATTTTCAGATGACTTTGCAGTTCGTGGTGCGGTATCTACTGGTTTTAGAGCGCCATCACTTCAACAAAGTGGTTATACAGCCTTTACAACTAACTTAGGTTCAGACGGCACATTAACGCAATCGTTCACTGCAAACACCGGTACAGCCTTCCCAAGTGCGTTAGGCGTAGATAGCTTAGAGCTTGAAACTTCAACAAACTACAGTGCTGGTTTTGTTTACGATGTAACAAGCGAGCTTTCACTAACGGTTGATTTTTACCGCGTAGAAATTGAAGACCGTATTACGCTTGGCAGCTTACTTACGGCTGACGACGTATCGTTTAGCTCAGACGCTGTAGCAGCGCTACAAGCAACGGGAGCAGTACAAGCTAATTACTTCTCAAACTCGGTTGATTCTACTACGCAAGGTGTTGATATTATTGCATCGTACCGCACTGAAGTTGAAGGCGGTAATTTAGGAGTAACCTTTGCAGGTAACCTAAACGATACTAAAATTGACGGCGTAAATGCTGAAGACGGTATTCCTGAAGCGGTTGCTTTTGATGATTTACAACGTAGCTTTTTTACCGACGGACAACCGAGCGAACGTGCAACGCTTACGTTTGACTACGAACGCGATGCCTACACATCAACCATTCGCTTTAACTACTTTGGCGAAACAGATGTAAAATACTTTGGTAACGACCATATTTCATTACCAGGTGAGCTTTCGCCAACAGGGTCGTTTAAACCAACAAGTACGGTTGAATCTGCTGTGTTAGTTGACTTAAACGTGAGCTACCAAATTAACGACATGTTTGCGCTTTCGGTGGGTGCCGATAACGTATTTGACGAAACGCCAGACGAGCTAGGCGACGACGAAGTACTTAACTTTATCACCAACGGTGCATTTAAATACCCTGTACGCGCATTGCCATACGGCTTTGACGGCAGAACGTACTATGCAAAAGTAAGCTTTAGTTTTTAATTATCTTATAAAAAAGTAAAGCAAACTAAGTAATATTAAGCGCAGTTATTAACTGCGCTTTTTTTATGCTTTTTTATTATAAAAAAGTACCTGTTGGGCATTAAAAATACTTGCGCGGTTGAAAATTAAGCCTACAATCGCCATCTCTTAAATAGGCCAACATAAAAGCCTCTTTATTATTTAACTTAAAATAACCATTAGTTGATAGGTAATATATGACTAAAAAATCTAAAGCAAAAACCGCAAACACCAGCGCGGTAGATACAGGGCGAGGCGTTATAAACCACAATGCACTAGCGGCGATGGTCACCTCTAAATTATTTAAACCACAAGTGGTTAAAGCTAAAAAAGGCAAAGGTTCGTTTAAACGCAACAACAAGCATTCAGGACAAGAGTCCTATTTAATCGCGGCTTAAATAGCACCGATCAAATAGGGCTTTTGAATATAGTAAGCGAGGTTTTACACCTCGTTTTTACTTTTAAAGCATACAAGCCACGTTACATAAGCGCGAAATAAATTCGCACCTACGGGTTTGGTATTTGTACGGTGTAGGTGAGGTTTATACCTCGCGTTCACTTTTAGAGCATTTAAGCCATGTTACATAAGCGCGAAATAAATTCGCACCTACGGGTTTAGTGTTTGCACGATGTAGGTGAGGTTTTATACCTCGCTTTTGCTTTTAAAGTATTAAAGCCACGTTACATGAGCGCGAAATAAATTCGCACCTACGGGTTTGGTGATTGCAAGATGTAGGTGAGGTTTTATACCTCGCTTTTACTTTTAGAGCATTAAAGCCATGTTACATGAGCGCGAAATAAATTCGCACCTACGGGTTTGGTGTTTGCAAGATGTAGGTGAGGTTTTATACCTCGCTTTTATTTTTAAAGCATTTAAGCCACGTTACATAAGCGCGAAGTAAATTCGCACCTACGGGTTTGGTGTTTGCACGATGTAGGTGAAGTTTTATACCTCGCGTTCACTTTTAGAGCATTTAAGCCATGTTACATAAGCGCGAAATAAATTCGTACCTACGGGTTTAGTGTTTGCACGATGTAGGTGAGGTTTTATACTTCGCTTTCACTTTTAGAGCATTTAAGCCATGTTACATAAGCGCGAAATAAATTCGCACCTACGGGTTTGGTGTTTGCACGATGTAGGTGAGGTTTTATACCTCGCTTTCACTTTTAGAGCATTCAAGCCATGTTACATAAGCGCGAAATAAATTCGCAGCTACGGGTTTGGTGTTTGCACGATGTAGGTGAGGTTTTATACCTCGCTTTCACTTTTAGAGCATTAAAGCTACGTTACATGAGCGCGAAGTAAATTCGCACCTACGGGTTTGGTGTTTGCACGATGTAGGTGAGGTTTTATACCTCGCTTTCACTTTTAGAGCATTCAAGCCATGTTACATAAGCGCGAAATAAATTCGCGCCTACGGGTTTGCTGTTTGCACGATGTAGGTGAGGTTTTATACCTCGCTTTCACTTTTAGAGCATTAAAGCCACGTTACACGAGCGCGAAGTAAATTCGCACCTACAAGTTTGTAGAGCACGGTGGTTTAAACTGCTGTGCTGAATTTTTAACTGTTTGTGATGGGTTTTCACCAAATAGTTGCGTGTAATCTTTAGCAAATTGTCCCGCATGCCAAAATCCCCAATTGGCTGCTATTACTGAAATTGGCTTATCTTGGTTTGGTTTTTTTAGTTCCCGCCTTACATTATTTAAACGTGTTAAACGTAAAAACCGCAAAGGATTAATTCCTAAAATACTCTCAAAACTATACTGAAGTGTGCGCCTACTTACAAAAGCAAGCTCGCACAGCTCGGTTATGGTTATTGGGTTTTGTGGATTTGTGGCCACGTAATCTTTTACTTTATCTACTACGGCTTTTCGATGTTTATAACTTGGCGCAATATTTTGCTGCGGATTGTCTGCTTGTAATAAGTGTAGTGCCAACATGTTTAGCATATCTTGTTGCGATTCGGTTTTAAGTCCAAAGCCCTTGCCTACAACCATGCTATTAATTATTTGCCTTGCCGTTTGCAATGATGAGTTGCTTACCGATAAGCGAGCTGATTGTGCTGATGATAGGTTTTTCAATGTTACGCCTTGTAGCTGCGCCATATATTCAATTGAATTCCAATCGATTACCAAACCATAAATATTAAATTGCTCAGGGGTTATCAGCTCAAAGTCATTATCACTTGTGCGGCACATAAATTGATTACTTGCCACACTTAGACCATTAATCTTACTTTGCTGCGACTGACAAGGAATGCCAAGCCAAACAGAATTGGGGGCGATGTTACATTGCTGACGAAGCGCTCGCTCGGTGTATTCTTTAAACACATGAATATTGACGTAATCTGTTTCTTCAATAAAACCATAAAAGCTGCCGTCGCTCATTTGATCGTATTTTTGCTGCCATTGAGTAAGGCTATGCGCTTGCTCGTCTATATCGTGTGTTTGCACCTTGCTCTTTAGTGGTGCGTTGTAGCTACTTTGCTGCGCCATATAGGGGATGCTCTTTTTCGTTACACTTTTATTATGGTTAAGTTAACACCGCTTTGCGTGTGTAACCAATTGAATTGGATTAATAAATAATCTTTTGCCGAAATTCGATAGTTACTTGGTACAAAATAAGCTGTCTTGTAACTATTGAAAATTGATTTATAGCTAAAGATGCAGCAAAACCTATACCAAGGTTTATCATATTAGTTATGTGGAGTAAATCATGGGGCAAGCGTACAGTTACACTTTAGGTACACACACTTATAAATTCAAGAACTTAGCCCAGTTAATGGCTAAAGCAACGCCACAGCGTTCAGGTGATCGCTTAGCGGGTGTCATTGCACAATCAGCACAAGAACGTGCTGTGGCTCAAATGACATTGGCCGATGTACCTCTTAAAACATTTTTAAATGAGGCACTTATTCCCTACGAAGATGACGAAATTACACGCTTAATTATTGACGAGCACGATGCCAATGCCTTTATGGCTATTGCACATTTAACCGTAGGTGATTTTCGTAATTGGCTTTTAAGCGACTTTGCAACACCCGCTGTACTTGCAAGTATAAGGCAAGGTATTACGCCCGAAATGGCTGCTGCAGTTAGCAAAATAATGCGCAATCAAGATCTCATATTAATTGCTAAAAAGTGCCATGTTACAAGTGCTTTTAGAAACACTATTGGCCTTCCTGGGCATTTATCTACACGTTTACAACCCAATCATCCAACTGACGATATTAACGGTATTGCTGCATGCATGCTTGATGGGCTGCTATACGGTAATGGCGATGCCGTAATAGGTATAAACCCAGCAACCGACAACGTTGCCCAGGCCATTAAATTAATGACATTAATGGATGATGTTATTCAAAAATACGCCATACCGACGCAAAGCTGTGTGCTTACACATGTTACTAACACTATTGAATGTATAGAAGCTGGCGCGCCGGTTGATTTGGTATTTCAGTCGATTGGCGGCACGGAGGCTACTAACTCAAGTTTTGGTTTTAATTTAAATACCTTAGCTGAAGCGCAAGATGCCGCTTTGAGTTTAAAGCGCGGCACTGTTGGCAATAATGTGATGTATTTTGAAACTGGGCAAGGCAGTTCGCTTTCAGCAAATGCGCATCATGGCCTTGATCAGCAAACGTGTGAAGCTCGCGCTTATGCAGTTGCTCGTAAGTTTGATCCGTTACTGGTTAATACCGTGGTGGGATTTATTGGCCCTGAATATTTGTTTGATGGTAAAGAAATTACCCGAGCAGGACTTGAGGATCACTTTTGCGCTAAGTTACTAGGCATACCGATGGGGTGCGACGTGTGTTACACCAATCATGCAGAGGCCGATCAAAACGATATGGATAATTTGCTAACGCTATTAGGTGTTGCAGGTTGCTCGTTTGTAATGGGAATACCTGGCTCTGACGATATTATGCTTAACTACCAAACTACGTCGTTTCATGATGCATTATATGTGCGTCGAGTTCTTGGCTCTAGACCCGCCCCTGAGTTTGAAGCATGGCTAAGCAAAATGAAAATTATGCAAAGCACTACCGACATCACACTTTCAGATACCTTGCCTCCCGCTTTTGCTAAACCTCTGGGTGCAATTGCTGGAGGTGGCTCATGAAATCACGTTCAAAACCGACCACTCCATTAGATAACTCAGTAAATGAGCATAAAAATAACGGTAATGTAGTGCACAACCCTTGGAGTGATTTACGCCGCTTTACCGACGCCCGTATTGGGCTTGGTCGCGCCGGTATAAGTTTGCCAACCTCAGAAATGCTGGCTTTTCAGCTATCTCATGCACAAGCGCGTGATGCGGTGAGTTTTCCGCTTGATATTAACGCAATGACTGAGCAACTAGGCAATATTAGTGCTCTAAAAGAGGTTGCCCCTCCCCTGCATTTACACAGCCAAGCCGTTGACAGGGTTACTTACCTTCAGCGACCCGATTTAGGCCGTAAACTTGATGAAAATGGTAGGCAAGTACTTCTCAGCTATATGAATAAACAAAAGCACACTGCGCAGGCTAAATACGATTTAGCAATTGTAGTGGTTGATGGACTCTCGTCGTTGGCGGTACAAAAAAATGCATACCCATTTATAACAGAGCTATTAACGCACCTTACAACAGACAAGCAATTTAAAATTGCTCCCATTACTTTGGTTGAGCAAGGGCGAGTAGCGATTGGCGACGATATAGGTGAGTTGCTAAATGCGCAGGTGGTTATGGTGTTAATAGGAGAGCGCCCAGGACTTAGTTCGCCAGATAGCCTTGGCTTGTATTTAACATGGGAGCCCAAAACAGGACTTAACGATGCATGTCGTAATTGCATATCGAATATTCGCCCTGCAGGCCTACCTTATACAGAAGCGGCGAGACGCGCACTGTACTTATTACGTGAAGCTAAAAAACTGAAACTAACTGGGGTTAATTTAAAAGACCGCACACAAGATGATGTAATTGAGCATCAGGTTTCAACCACTAACTTTTTAATTGCTGAGTAATTTTAATTAAAAACACATGAAATAAAAAAATAAAAACTAAACATCAACGGAGAAAGGTTATGTCTACTAATAATAATACAGAGTACCTTGCTAAAAGACAGTTAAAACGTGGTACTGCGGGGTGGTTATTGCTCGCAGGTTTGGGTGTGTCGTATGTAATATCGGGTGACTTTGCAGGCTGGAACTTTGGTATCGCCGAAGCCGGTTGGGGTGGTTTTGCGATTGCTGCAGTATTAATGGCGGTTATGTATTTAGCGCTTGTACTATCGCTTGCTGAAATGTCAGCTGCAATACCTGCTGCAGGCGGTGGTTATAGTTTTGCGCGTCAAGCTATGGGGCCAGCGGGAGGCTATTTAACCGGGCTTGCCGTATTAATTGAATATGCCTTAGCACCCGCTGCTATTGTTATTTTTATTGGTTCGGCAGTTGAAGCCCTCACCGGGTTTAATGGCCCATGGGTATATGCATTATTTTACTTACTATTTGTGGGAATTCATTTAGCGGGCGTAGGAGAAGCGCTTAAAGTAATGATGGTAATAAGTGGTTTAGCGGTATTAGCTATTATTGCAACGGCTTTTGTTTTAATCACAAATTTTGATGCATCGCGCTTATTTGACGTCCCCGTAACAAATGCAGTGGGAGCCAGTGAGTTTTTACCTTTAGGTTGGTACGGGGTTTGGGCTGCATTACCGTTTGCCATGTGGTTATTTTTAGCGGTTGAAGGTGTACCGCTTGCTGCAGAAGAAGCAAAAGATCCCGCTAAAGATGTGCCAAAAGGCATTATTGGTGCAATGATCTTTTTGTTATTTACTGCTTTTTTAGTTGTTGTTTTAGTACCTGGTGCTGGCGGTGCTGCTGCAATGGGGGCAAGTGCTGTGCCTTTAGTTGATGCATTAAATGCATCCGGTAGTGAGGGCTTAGCAACCGTTGTAAATATATTAGGGCTTGCGGGTTTAGTTGCTTCGTTTTTCTCTATTATTTATGGTTATAGTCGCTTAGTGTTTGCTCTATCTAGAGCCGGTTATTTACCACGTTCGTTGTCTATTACGACTAATCGCAAAGTGCCAGCACGTGCGTTGATTGTACCGGCAGTATTTGGCTTTTTAGTATCACTCAGTGGTGAGGGTGACTTAATACTTGCAATGGCAGTAGTAGGTGCAACGCTCTCGTATGCATTAATGGCGCTGAGCCATATTTTACTCCGCGTTAAACAACCTGATTTACCTCGCCCGTACAAAACTCCAGGTGGCGTAGTTACGTCAAGTATTGCTTTAGTACTTTCGCTTATAGCATTAACGGGTGTGTATGCGTTTGACCCTCGTGCATTTTTATACACTATGGTGCTGTTTATTGTGGGCACCGCATATTACTTTGGCTATAGCTCAAAACACTTAGTTGCTAAAAGCGCTGATGAAGAGTTTGCAATGTTGGCAAATGCAGAATCTGATTTAGAAATGGCTAAGTAGGTATTAATAGTTATTAAATATAAGTGAGGCTACCCCTCACTTATATTTTTATACGTACAATACGATGTAAAAATAGTGCCTGCATGTAGGCATCAAGTCCTTTATCTACTTTATTAATACCGTTTAAAACTAAAACTTTATGTTGCCGCGTAGCGCTTTGTTTTGCCCGTGTTTGGTTTTTTTGTCCATGCGTTTTCGCTGTGAATTACGGCTGGGTTTGGTGGCACGACGCGCTTTATTAACAACGGTAGCACTAAGTATTAAATCTTTTAAGCGCTTAAGGGCATCTTCTCGGTTTAGCTCTTGCGTACGGTGGCTTTGCGCTTTAATTATTAAAACGCCCTCTTTGGTAATTCTTGTATCATTTAAGGCTAGCAAACGCTCTTTATAAAAATCAGGTAATTTAGAGCGGTTAATATCAAAGCGTAAATGAATTGCACTTGCGACTTTGTTAACATTTTGACCACCGGCACCTTGCGAACGAATAGCCGTTAGCTCTAGTTCCCATTCATCGATAGTGACAGTATTTGAAATTGTTAACATTGTGTTCAGCTCTATTTGTCAAAAATGTATTATATCATCAGTACATTAGCTTGTGGTGAATGAACTAAATTCTTAGAACTTAAATAAATTCTCATAAATTGTACTATAAAATCAGCCAATATATTATTTTGTGTTGGCAAGTGTTGCTTATTAGTTTCTAATTGGCACAACTTTAATACTAGGAAATGCTCAATGAAAAAAATACTTGTATCACTTAGCTTATTAGCAATGAGTTTCTCAAGCCTTGCAGTAGATATTAACGAAGGTCAACTTCAAAGCTATATGAAAGCACTGCCAGCTGTAACGAGCTGGGCAAGCAGCCAAGAGTCTTTAAAAGACTTAGACTTAGCAAGTATGTTAGGTGGTTCTGCAGATCAAAGTGTTGACGAACAAAGCTCTTTAGCTAATAGCGCACTAAGCATGATTAAAGAGCAAGACCTATACAAAAGCTTCGCGGGTGTTACAGGGCGCTACGGCTTTACACCAGAGCAACTAGTAACTGTAGGTTCTGAAGTATCAATGGCTTATATCGAAAACCTTAAATCGGGTTTATCTGCTGATAATCAAGAAACAGCGAATAAAGTAATGGGCGGTTTTCAAAGCATGAAAAGTGCTAAAGATAAAGGCGCTAGCTCGTTAATGGGTTCGTTTGGTAAATCGTCAAGCGCAGCTGAGGAGTCTACAGAGTCTTTAGTAAGCGAAAGCAACCTTGAACTTGTGAGCGAATACATGCCACAACTACAAAAGCTTTTTGCACTTCTATAAGTTTTATTGTTTTATAAAAAGGTGGCTTTTGCCGCCTTTTTTAATGCCTAATTTTAATATGACTTAGATAAATTACAATATTTTATAAGTAATACTGACCGGGACTATATGCAAAAACGGGGGAGTAAATTATTACTCCCCCGTTTTTATTTAGCGTACAGATTATTTAAGATCGAATCTGTCTGCGTTCATTACTTTTACCCATGCGTTTACAAAGTCATGTACAAAGCGCTCTTTGTTGTCGTCTTGTGCATAAAACTCAGCAAGTGCGCGCAATATAGAGTTTGATCCAAATACTAAATCAACGCGTGTTGCAGTCCATTTAGTAGTGCCACTTTTACGGTCTACTATATTGTATAAACCTTTTTGAGTTGGCTCCCAACGGTTTGACATGTCAGTTAAGTTTACAAAGAAGTCGTTGGTTAATGAGCCTACGCTATTTGTAAATACGCCGTGTTCGCTGCCAGCATAGTTAGTACCTAGTACTCGCATCCCACCAATAAGTACCGACATTTCTGGTGCACTTAATCCCATTAGTTGGCTGCGCTCTAGTAATAACTCCTCCGCTGACACTGCGTAATCTTTTTTCAGCCAGTTTCTAAAACCATCGTGGATTGGTTCTAGTACATCAAACGATTCTGCATCAGTCATTTCATCTGTTGCATCTCCACGTCCTGGAGCAAACGGCACGTTTACATCAACACCGGCTTGTTTTGCAGCTTGTTCTACGGCTGCTGTACCACCTAAAACAATTAAGTCGGCGATGCTAACAGGTTTACTCAAGCCAGCCTGCACTTTTTCAAGCGCACTAAGTACTGATGTTAAACGTTCTGGCTCATTACCTTGCCAATCTTTTTGCGGTGCTAAACGAATACGTGCACCATTTGCGCCGCCACGTTTATCAGAACCACGATAAGTACGTGCGCTATCCCAAGCTGTATTTATTAAATCAGCGGCACTAACACCACAATTTAATAATGTGGTTTTTAGATTGCTAATTTCGTCGTCTGTTAATGTGTAATCAACGGTTGGAATTGGATCTTGCCAAATTAAGTCTTCGCTTGGTACGTCAGCACCTAAGTAACATGATTTAGGACCTAAATCGCGGTGAGTTAGTTTAAACCAGGCACGTGCAAACACGTCTGAAAAGTAGTCAAAGTCGTTATAAAAACGCTCAATAATTTTACGGTACGTTGGATCCACTTTCATGGCCATATCAGCATCTGTCATCATTGGGTTTAAACGAATTGATGAATCTTCTACATCGACAGGCTTGTCTTCTTCTTTAATATTAATAGGCTCCCACTGATGAGCACCTGCAGGGCTTTTAGTGAGTTCCCATTCGTAGGTTAATAAAAGCTTACAGTATTCGTTATCCCATTGTGTTGGGTGCGTAGTCCATGCGCCCTCTACACCTGATGTAACTGTATCGCGGCCAATACCACGGGTTGTAGTGTTATTCCAACCAAGGCCTTGCTCGTGTACGTCAGCTGCTTCTGGTTCTGGTCCTAAGTTTTCTGCTTTGCCATTACCGTGCGCTTTACCTACTGTGTGTCCGCCTACCGTTAATGCAGCGGTTTCTTCGTCATCCATTGCCATACGTGCAAAAGTTTCGCGAATTTGGGCCGCTGTTTTAAGCGGATCAGGAATACCATTTACACCTTCAGGGTTTACATAAATTAAGCCCATTTGTACTGCGGCTAATGGGTTTTCCATGGTGTCTGGTTTATCTACACTTTCGTAACGGCCGTCACTTGGCGCTAACCATTCTTTTTCAGCTCCCCAGTAAACGTCTTTTTCAGGGTGCCAAATATCTTCTCGGCCGCCCGCAAAACCAAAGGTTTTTAAACCCATTGATTCGTATGCCATGTTGCCCGCTAAAATAATTAAGTCGGCCCATGAAAGCTTGTTACCGTATTTTTTCTTTATCGGCCAAAGTAAACGACGCGCTTTGTCGAGGTTACCGTTATCTGGCCATGAATTTAGTGGCGCAAAACGTTGATTACCTGTACCACCGCCTCCTCGGCCATCGGCTAAACGGTAAGAACCCGCTGAATGCCATGCTAGACGAATCATTAAACCGCCGTAATGTCCCCAATCGGCTGGCCACCAATCTTGGCTATCGGTCATTAAGCTTTTTACGTCTGTTTTTAGCGCGTCAAGATCGATTGATTTAAATGCTTCAGCGTAATTAAAGTCGCTATTGTATGGGTTTGATTTGGTGTCGTGCTGATGAAGAATGTCTAAGTTTAGGGCATTTGGCCACCAATCAGTATTGGGATTAGACGTTTTAGTATTACTGCCGTGCATGACCGGACATTGGCCTGCTTTAGGGTTGCTCATTCTGGAATCCTTATAATAGAAAAGTAAAATACTTAATCAATCAGTATTGTTGCTTATGTATTTATAACTTTTTAAAAAGTAACGGTTATTTTTATTTAATCGGCTTACTTATTATTTAGTGTGCCTGCCTAAACACTTACGTATCCTTAATATAGGCGCATAAATTATGCTACGCCAGCCTCAACATACTATTTAAAACGATTGCTCCAATTTATATTTTTGATTGGCCTTTTGCTAATGATGTATTTAACAATAGCTTTGTAATTACGTTCAAAATAATAGTAAAAATAAATTTGATGACGCTCGTATAAGGTATTACGTAAGATAAAAAAACAAATTAGTGAATTAACCTTAACCTTTTTACTAGACCTGTGATCGAATTGAAAAATTTCGGCGTAATGGTATGTGAAGGGTTTGAAAGTGGCTTTAATTTATTTAAAGCGCACATTGGAATACCCCCCTTCACCATGAAATTGTAGTTATATAGTTATAATTATAAAGGTGCATTACTTAAGCCCAATGCACCTTTACTTTATAAACCGAATACTTTGAGTATTCTTATATTTTTAACTAATTGAATTGAATTAAGTATTTGTTCATAAAGATTCAGTTAGTATGAAGTTGTTCTCCTGTGAATCCCTACGACATATTGTTGTTTTAAGCAGTTTTTGCCAGCTCATATTGAGCTGGTTTTTTTTTGCCTATTTTTTTCCTAAAACCACCTAAGTATTAGCAAAATGCTCATGCTTTACCCTATTATTGCTAAGCTCACTGGGCTAAAAAATTCTTACAACTATTGCTCCTATCTAAATTAGGTCAATTTTAATCCTGAAAAGTCAACGCGCCCTAGTGCCATTCAGCCCTGCATGTTAAAGTTATTACAGTAATTAATTTAATTAGGCGTACCGATGCGTTATTACCTATCTACACTTTTTGTTTGTTTAACTTTTTTTTCGGGCATAGTAAATTCTGCTGAACAAAAACCAGCAGCCCCTACAGCACAACAAGAGCAACAAGCCCTCAAACAACTTAAAGAGTCTATGTTTAAACCGCTAATGGAGCGCTACATACTCGACGAGCTAAAAGCCGTAAGGCAAGATCAACAAAAGCTCCGTGAGGATGTAACTAAGCAAGTTACTCATGCACAGCTTGATACTGCAGATCGCGCGTTAACATACACTACCGATACTATTAATAATGTATTTTTTATAATTACCGCTACGGCTTCTATTTTGGTTTTAGTGGGCTGGAACTCACTACGCGATGTTAAAAACAAAGTAGAAGATATTGTAAATACACGTGTAAGTGTAATTACTGACGAGTATGAAGACCGATTAAAAATTCTTGAAGAAAAACTACGCGTACGCTCAGAAGAAATACTCAGTAACCAAGAGCGTATATCGGTTACCAACGAGGTTCATTCGTTATGGATGCGTGCCAATTTAGAAAGTGATTTTGCTAATAAAATTGAAATATTTGATGAGATTTTAAAACGTAAACCAGAGGATGTTGAAGCCATTGCTTATAAGGCCGATGCGTTATTAGAAATAAATGAAACAGCACAAGCCATTGAATTGTGTAATCAAGCCATTGATATAGATAGTGTTTATGGTTATGCCTATTGGCAACGAGCATGTGCTTATGCGCTAACACATAAGCATGCAGATGCATTAGCCGACATTAAAATGGCACTTGAATACTCTCCAAATTTACGTAATGAGCTATTACATGAGAGCGCATTTGCAAGCTTACATGACAACGACAGCTTTAATACTATAGTAGCTGGTGAAGTTGTTTAAGCACTCAGTATTTGGCCTGTATGATTAGGCGCAACATCATAAAAAAGGGCCTTGGCCCTTTTTTTGTTTTTAAAGGTTAAGTTTGTTGTGTAATTAGAAGCTTTACTGCGCTCTACAAACTCTGCTCTACCGTAGAGTTAAGACCTAAAGTGATTAATTCACAAAGAGGTTTAGAGACGCTGCGCTTTTAGAGAAGAGCTTAGAAGTTAAAATAATCAGAAGTTGTGCTTCTAACATGAGCAACAAGTCATACTCTAAACTTGGTATAAACACTGCTATTCGCGCCGGTTACAAGCTTTTAAAGCAACGCTTGTACTTTTATAATGCCGAGTCAGCATTGGTTTTGCTCTTCTCATTTGCTCCTCTTTTTCTTCTCTGCGTGCATACTATTTTTTAGGGCTGTTATACACAAATAGGTTTAGAGACGCTGCGCTTTTAGAGAAGAGCTTAGAAGTTAAAATAATAAAAAAAATCAGAAACTGTGCTTCTAACATGAGCAACAAGTCATACTCTAAACTTGGTATAAACACTTCTATTCGCGCAGGTTACAAGCTTTTAAAGCAACGCTTGTACTTTTATAATGCCGAGTCAGCATTGGTTTTGCTCTTCTCATTTGCTCCTCCTTTTCTTCTCTGCGTGCATATTGTTTTTTAGGGCTGTTATACACAAATAGGTTTAGAGATGCTGCGCTTTTAGAGTAGTTAGCTTAAGTAATTAGAAGCTGTGCTTCTCGCGCGAGCAAGCTTAGCGCCTACGTGGAAAACTTAACGCGGTGGTTAAAATTCACTTGTAGACGCGCTGCTTGCGGGCGTTTAAAAACGCAGTTTTTAGGATGGGTGATTAAGTAATTAGAAGCTGTGCTTCTCGCGCGAGCAAGCTTAGCGCCTACGTGGAAAGCTTAACCGGTGGTTAAAATTCACTTGTAGACGCGCTGCTTGCGGGCGTTTAAAAACGTAGTTTTTAGGATGGGTGATTAAGTAATTAGAAGCTGCGCTTCTCGCGCGAGCAAGCTCTGCGCCTACGTGGAAAACTTAACGCGGTGGCTAAAATCCACCTGTAGACGCGCTGCTTGCAAGCGTTTAAAAACGCAGTTTTTAGATGGTTGAATTAATACCAACCCGCAATAATACTTAATCATTTTTAGGGGCTAAACGTGTCGCTACCTGCGTTAAAAAATTCTCATTTAGAACAACTAAATAGCGAATTTTTTGCCTAGCTATCAACACGTTTTTCCATCCTCAAAATAGATCACTTAATTAAGCGAATTGGTATAAGTAATTAGAAGCTGCTACCCATTTTCTTCAGGCATAAAAAAAGCCGCATAAAATGCGGCTTTGGAGGTTTAGTCTCACTTCACTTTGGGCGTGTCTCCAAAACTTAGTGAATACGTTACCAAGGAACTGTTATGTATTATTTAAGCTATTGACTCTAATGCAATTTTAACCATTTCGTTAAACGTGCTTTGACGCTCATCAGCAGGTGTTGCTTCGCCAGTGATTACGTGGTCACTTACTGTAAATAATGCCATTGCGTTTGCGCCGTATTCAGCTGCAACGCCGTATAAACCTGCTGTTTCCATATCTACTGCTAGCATGCCTAACTTGTCTAAGTCTTTATAGAACGAGTCATCTGCTTGATAGAATGTGTCTGTCGTAAATACGTTACCTACTTTTGCTTTAATGCCTAGCTCTTTAGCTGCGTTTACGCCGTTTAAAAGTAGGTCAAAGTTAGCAATAGCAGCAAAATCGTAGCCACGTACGCGTGCACGGTTTACGTTTGAATCTGTGCTTGCACCTTGTGCAAAAATTACGTCACGAATTTTGATATCTGTGCCAATACCGCCACACGTACCAATACGTATAATATTTTTAACGCCAAAGCTTACAATTAGCTCACGTGCATAAATAGACATTGATGGAATGCCCATGCCTGAACCCATGATACTTACTGGCTTACCTTTGTAAGTACCAGTGAAACCGTACATGTTACGAACGCCTGTAACTTGTACTGCATCATCTAAAAAGTTTTCAGCAATATATTGCGCACGTAGCGGATCGCCTGGCATTAATACTGTTTCGGCGAAATCACCAACGTTTGCACTGATATGCGGAGTACTCATTAATTGTTTTCCTTTTTATTTGGCGTTTTTAGCTCATTTAAAAAGCTGTCGCCGTAATCAAGCGCAGATAAGCTAAACCACTGTGCCAGTGTTTGACCTATATCTGCAAAGCTGTTGCGTTCACCTAATGGTGTGTTACTCATACCTGGTTGGTATGCAATAACAGGTACGTATTCACGAGTGTGCTCAGAACCTGGAAAGGTTGGGTCACAGCCATGATCTGCAGTGATCATTAATACGTCATCTGCTTTTAACTGATTTAGTATAGTTGGTAAATAGTCATCAAATTCTTTTAATGCTTTTGCGTATCCTACTGGATTACGACGATGACCAAATTTTTCATCAAAATCAACTAGGTTAGTAAAGATTAAGCTACGATCTGGCGCACTTTCCATTACTTCACTGGTTTTTTCTAGCAAGTTCATAAGCCCAGGTGCTTTATGCTTTTGGGTTATGCCCTGATGCGCGTAAATATCTGAAATTTTACCAATACTAATTACTTCGCCGCCGTCTTTTGCTAGTACATCTAGCAATGTTGGTGCTGGCGGAAGTACTGAATAGTCACGACGATTACCCGTTCGAGCAAAGTCTTGGCTATTTGAACCCAAAAATGGCCGCGCAATCACTCGTCCTATGTTCATTTCATCAAGTAGCGCCCGTGCGATTTCGCAAACTTGATAAAGCTTCTCTAGGCCGAATGACTCTTCATGCGCGGCTATTTGAAACACGCTATCAGCTGAGGTGTAACAGATTGGTTTACCTGTTTTTACGTGCTCTTCACCTAGCTGTTCTAAAATGGTAGTTCCTGATGCATGGCAATTGCCTAAAATGCCAGGAATACCTGTACGAGCAATAAACTCGTCTATAAATTCTTGTGGGAAACTTGGCTGTGTTTTTGGGAAATATCCCCAATCAAATAACACCGGTACGCCTGCCATTTCCCAATGACCTGATGGCGTGTCTTTTCCGCTAGAGATTTCTTTAGCGTAACCCCATGCACCTTGAGGAGCTTGGCGGTCTGAAATTAAACACGGTTCGCCACCGGCAGCTTCGCATGCATCCACTAACCCAAGTTTTGATAGGTTAGGAAGCGACAGCGCACTGCCTGTTTCGTCGTAATATGCTTTTAGTAAGTGAGCGAATGTATTAGCCCCAAGATCGCCGAATTTATCTGCATCTGGTGCTGCACCGATTCCTAGGCTATCTGCCATTAAAATAATTGCTCTTGCCATTTTGACCTCACTTTGATTCTAGGTGGTTACTTTATCCGCTGATCGAATTTTCCGTACAGGACAAAAGTCCTGTTTCATAAAACCTAAACATTATAAATTTGCACCCTTGAGCGAAGCAAAAGAGATTAATCGTGTCTTTTTTGCTATTGTGATCTACCAACAATATATCTTTCTGTGTGGATGAGAACTTTAGTGACACGAACTACTATTATAGCCATTGCAGGCGCATCAGCGTCGGGCAAATCTCTTTTTAGCCAAACAATTTACAATGAATTGGTTAATGAGCTTGAACCAGGCGCTATCGCCATTATTGAAGAAGATGCTTATTACAAGGATCAGTCGCATTTGCCGATGGCTCATCGTACGCAAACAAATTACGACCATCCAGATGCATTTGAACACGCATTAATGCTTGAGCATTTAACGCAACTTCGTTGTGGTAACTCAGTAGAAGTACCAACGTATGATTATGCTCAGCACACGCGTAGCGCAACCACACGCCGAGTGCCAGCTGCTAAAATACTCATTGTTGAAGGTATTTTACTACTGAGTGATAAAGCGCTTAATAAAGAATTTGATATTAAGGTGTTTATAGACACACCTTTAGATATTTGTTTAATGCGTCGTATGCAACGTGATATGGAGCAACGAGGCAGAACATTACAATCTGTTGTTGAGCAATATCAGGCAACTGTTAGACCGATGTTTTATCAATTCATTGAGCCTTCTAAGCATAACGCTGATTTAGTTGTGACTCGAGGCGGCATGAACCGCGTTGCGATTGATATAATAAAAAGTAAAATTAAATATTTACTACAAGAATAACAACGGGAAACATTTGTATGACAACATTTATGAGCTTAGTAGGCATGTGTGTGCTACTAAGCATTGCCTTTGCTGCGTCAACTAATCGCAAGGCAATTAATTTAAGAACCGTTGGTATAGCATTTGCGATGCAAATTGTTATAGGTGGTTTTGTTCTGTTTTTCGAAGCAGGAAAAAATGTGTTAACTAGCATGTCATCAGCCGTCTCGTCGGTTATTGGTTATGCTAATGATGGTATTGGGTTTTTATTTGGTCCACTCGCCTCACAAGACACATTAGGTTTTATTTTTGCAATTCAAGTTTTGCCAGTTATCGTGTTTTTCTCAGCGCTTGTTGCTGTGTTATATCACCTTGGCATTATGGATTGGATAATTAGGATTTTAGGCGGCGGTTTACAAAAATTATTGAAGACCTCTCGCACAGAATCGCTTTCAGCAACTGCAAATATTTTTGTAGGCCAAACTGAAGCACCGTTAATAGTTAAGCCATTTATAGCAACGATGACAAAGTCGGAATTGTTTGCAGTAATGGTAGGTGGCTTAGCCACTGTAGCAGGCTCTGTAATGGCCGGTTACGTAATTATTGGCGTAGATCTTAAGTATCTTATTGCTGCAAGCTTTATGGCTGCACCAGGTGGTTTCTTAATGGCAAAAATGATTGTGCCAGAAACTGAAACGCCTAGAGATAACTTAGCTGATTTAGATTTAGATGACGAAGATAAGCCTGTAAATGTAATTGATGCAGCTGCATCAGGTGCTGCAAACGGTATGCATTTAGCACTTAATGTAGGTGCAATGTTACTTGCTTTTGTAGCGCTAATTGCATTATTAAACGGTTTATTAGGCGGTATTGGCGGGTGGTTTGATTACCCAACATTAACGCTTCAAGAAATATTAGGTTATGTATTTGCTCCAGTTGCATGGTTACTAGGTGTGCCATGGGATGAAGCGATTATAGCCGGCAGCTTTATTGGTCAAAAGATAGTAGTAAACGAGTTTGTTGCTTACTTAGACTTTATAAATTATCGCGATACGTTAAGCGCGCACACACAAGCAATTGTTACTTTTGCTTTATGTGGGTTTGCTAACTTATCATCGATAGCCATTTTACTAGGTGGGTTAGGCGGTATGGCGCCTAGTCGGCGGAAGGATATCGCACGCTTAGGGCTCAGAGCAGTGTTAGCAGGATCTATGGCTAACCTTATGAGCGCAGCAATTGCTGGGTTTTTCCTCTCGCTAGCTTAGAAACTTATTGAGATGAACACCGGTGTTGCAAAACAAGAGGATAGCGCTTTAAGGGGTTAAAGCTCTATCTGACTTGAACGATACTTCACCAAGGGCCGCAAGGCCCTTTTATCGTTTTAGGCCTTAATTTTTTAGCCTCACCTACTTCAAACTTCAAGCCACTTATCTATCTAGCCTCCTTTATAGTTATACATAACTCAAATAAACCAATATCTTAGTAACAAGTTCACATAAATAATTTTTTGTGTTTTTCATATTTTCAGCCACACTTATTATTACTTAAGCTAACCGAATGACGATTCGCTATTGTGAAATATATTCTTTATTCTCTTTTTTTAATTTGCTCTGTGTATGTTCAAGCAAAGGAAGCCCTGCTTGTTGTTACAGAGTTAGCACCACCAAACCAAGTATTGATTAATGGCGAGGTAGCAGGTGAAGGTACTCAATTTATTAGAGATATATTTGCTGAGGCTGATCTAACACCTAACATTCAAATGTATCCTTGGGCACGTGCTTATAAAACTGCAGATGAGTTAAAAAACACCTTTATATACAGCCTTGCACGCACTGTAGAGCGAGAAAATAAATTTTATTGGATTGGACCAGTTGGACGATTTGAGATGGGCTTTATCGGCCTATCAGAACGAAATGATCTTATTATAAATAATACTGAACAAGCAAAAGTGTATAAAATTGCAATGCAACGAAATGACTTTTCAACACAAACCCTCACGGGACTTGGCTTTGAAGTTGTTTTAACCTCTGATATTCAAAAATCATACTCTTTACTATTAGCTAAAAAAGTAGATTTAATTGTAGACGATCCTTTATATATGCAGCAGATGAGCGACTACCTAAAGCTCAAACCAGCACACTTAAGGTTTATTTATAAAATAGATGAGCTAACAATTGATGCTTATTTAGCTGCAAATAAAAAAACAGATATGCGTTTAATTGAAGCACTGCAAGCTGCATTTTTAAAAATAAAGCAAAATAAAGGGCTGCCTTATGAAAGATAAATCATTGAAGGTAAGTATGCTTATAGGCGGCAAAATCATCTTTCATTTTTAACTTTTTATATTATTTGTTAAATCGCTTTATGACACGCACAACTACTTACTTATTAAATGCGATGCAATTGCTAGCAAGCGCACAAAGATGTAATTTTTGGAGCCTTTCAGCACCTTCCCCACTTTATAGTCAAAGGTTCCAGCTGATGCATTATTGTCATTATGAGCCCAAAATTAGATCTATTTTTCTTTTTAAAAACAAATCCATATATTGTTTTCGCCTCCAAACATTAGTAAGTTTTCGCCCGCTTTAAAACCAATTTTATTTACGCCTAGAGCTAAATTGTTTTTTCGGCGTAAAATTTAGACCGCATACTTAATGGAATTGGTATAACTTACTTATCAGCTATGAGCTTATAAAAGAAAGTTTGACTCGCGCCTAGCGGCCCAGCCCAATAAAATGGTGGGTCACGTTCGATGTTTTTAATTATTGAAACAATGCCAAAGTAAGGGGCTTTTAAACTAAGTTATAAGCACACTTCCAAGGAAGCAATTTAAACTCGCAGGTTATATCAATAGCTGTGCAAATATCTTTTACAATATCGAGAGTGCTACTAACAAGCTGGTCTTTGTCGTTTTGAATTTGTTGTTTTGAAATTATAAGGGAGAAATGTTCGGTATAAATTACAAGCTTAAACTCACTTGCATTAGCACAATGGTTTAGAAGAATAGAAAAACGAATATTAGGAGGGGCTAAATAATAGCAATATCATTTAGTTAATTTACATTGATAATGGGCGTTGCTTGGTTTGAGTCAAATTTCAGACACAAAAAAAGCGCCTTAAGCGCTTTTTTTCATTTTACTTAAAAAGTAAAATTATACAGCTGTGATGTTATCAGCTTGTGGACCTTTTTGACCTTGTGAAAGAGTAAACTCTACACGTTGGCCTTCAGCTAAAGTTTTGAAACCTTCGCTTTTGATTGCTGAGAAATGTGCGAAAACGTCTGGGCCATTTTCTTGCTCGATGAAACCAAAACCTTTAGACTCGTTAAACCACTTAACTGTACCTGATACGATGTTAGACATTGTAATATCCTGAAATAAAAATAAAAATATGCTCATAAGAGCGGGTGTAGCAAAAAATGAGATGGTACTTTAAAAACTTCAGGACGGTACTACAAGTATTACTTATATCGAAATGGAGATTTATAGCTTACATGCTTTCTTTCTAGCTGCGGCCCACTATATAGAGTTTAAATAATATGTCAAGTACCTATCTATAATCAGAATAATAAACAACCAAAACTACTTTTAGTTGTTATTAAAATTCAAATTCTAATGCGAGCCTAAAACTATGGTTTTTTTCTGATTGGCTTATCTCAGTGATGAAACCCGCTTCCCATTTTAATTGCTTTTGCCCATCAAAGCGCTGTAAACCTATAAAGCCAGGCCCTATACCAATAAAGTCTTCACCTACGTAAACCTCTATAGAAGGCTGGAAAGCAGAGCGATATCGATAGCGATATTGTGCTCTAAACTCACTTTCCCATTCGTTTTTAATGTCTTGCCCCCACTCATAAACCAAAAAAGCGTTTAGCGTAAGACTTGTTTTTCCAAATTCTTTTTCGATCACAAAACCCGAAGTTGCCTCATACACATCTTCGTTATGCTTTTTTTCAAGCTCAAATAACGCGCCCCAATCAGCCCATAATTTACCTTGCTCAATTAATTGCCAACGTAGCTCAAGCTCATAAGCTTCTAAACCAAAATCGCCGTTATCGTCTCGCTCACCAACTAAATAGCCTTCCAGTGCCATTGTATCGTTAATAGCACCACCGCCACCCAAACGCTGCGCTAGTATGTTGCCACTATCTGTTTGGTGCGACACTAATCGCCACTCAAACTCACGCTCAAAAGGCAAAACATAGGGGTGATATACCTTATCAACAACAATACCATCAGCCTTTACTTGGATTGAGAATACCAACAAACAAAGAGCGGTAAAACTAAGCGCTAAATATAGGTTGAGTGCTTTCATACACGTTCCTTAGTTATTGAAGCCGAAATAACATAACAAAGTAATAAAAATAACACGCTGCTTGTACTATATATAAGTACACTCATTAAATCAGGAGTGGCCTCGTAACCAACAAGAGCACGCAATACGCGGCCTAGCTCAGAGTTTTCGTTTAACAAATCACGTAAATCCCACACCGTTGAGGTGTTTGTAATTAAATCTATTTGGCTTGCCAAATCCAGTGCAACTAATAACTTAGCCGCGCTGTTAAAAGCAAGCAAAGTAAAAAGCGGATACATACCAAAACGGTGCTTAATTGCATTCATTAAAAAGTACAGCAATACGCTAAAACTTAAACAAATTCCAACACCTAATAAAGTGCCAATAAATAAGCTTTGCCCTGCATCATTATTTTGCCAAAAACTGGTGAGGTAAATAATATAATGGCTTAAATAGAGCGTTATTGTGCTTATAACTGCGATATAAAATGCCGCTGACTTTTGCTTTAGTGCAAATACCAATACAGCAATAAATATAGTGATACATAGCCCTATTTGTGAGTACTCTAACCCTTGGTGTTCAAACCACTGGCTCACCCACGACGCACTTTGCATGTACAAAAACGACATTACCGCGCCTATTACTAAAACAGAGCCTATTTTTAAAGAGCTTTGTTTTTTAACTACTTGTAGTAGCACTAATAAAATAGCCACTGGTAGTAATTGGTTAAGGCTCATGACTAAACTAGTTATTAGCATGCTGTGCCCCTTCATCGCTAACTATAACAACGCCCCTTGCTGTATTTGGCGAAAACTCACCAAAAAACTCGTAATGCCCTTTACTTAGTGGCCCTATATAAATAATGCTTTTACGATTTGGGTAGAGTACTTTTTCTCTGTTTAGATCAAAGCTATCAAACTCTTCTGGTGTGCTGTCTTGGTTTTCTATCAATAGTTTTACTTTTTTATTTGCGGGAATAATTATTTGCGAGGGATAAAACAAATGATCTTTTAAAATAATAAGGTACTCTTTACTCGCCGCGTTAAACGACAAAAATAGCAAACAACAAAGACATTGATTGAATAAACGTTTAGTCACTTTTTACTCCTGTAAAAGTAACCCTAACGGTTAGTCCACCTAAAGGGCTATTCGCTAAATGAATACTTGCGCCATAAATAGCAATTATGTGTTGAACAATCGCCATACCTAAACCCGCACCTTGCTCGCCTGATGGATGTTGATCGCCACCCACGCGATAAAAGCGATTAAATATTCGCTCTTTTTGCTCTTCAGTCATGCCCGCACCAGAATCATCAATTTGCCAACTATAGCTGTTATTACTTGATGCTAATTTAATTATAATTTGACCATTATTGGGTGTGTATTTTATGGCATTGCTAAGTAAATTAGCGATGAGTGTGGTTAATGTAAACTCATCACCATTAATAATAAAATCATCACCTTCAAGACTAATAGTTTGGTTTTTTTCATCTATTTTGTCGTATTGCTCCGATACGACTTGCTGAGTAATCGTTAGCAATGACTGCTCGCTAAACTGCCTCTGCCATTGCTCAGGCTGAGTGCGCCCTAAAATTAGCATTTGTTCAACAATATTACTTAAGCGATTAATGCCTTGTGACATAGCTTGTAATTCTTGATGGTTTTGCGAGTTGCTTTGCTTATTAGCTAAATTGTGTACATTAATTTTTAAACTACTAAGCGGGGTACGTAATTCGTGAGCTGCATCTGAGGCAAAAAAGCGCTCCCGTAAGTAGGCAGTTTCTACGCGTTTAAATAAGTCGTTTAAACGATTAATAACCGGTTTAATTTCTTCGTCGGTTACCTGCCAGTTAATTGGCGTAAAGTCGTTTGCTTGGCGAGTAGCCAGCTGCTTAGATAATCGAGTAAGAGGGGCTAATGCGTATTTAACAAAAAAGCTAATAAAAATAGCAAGCAGAGGGACTGCCCATAGCATAGGTAACATTGCAGATAAAATAACTGCTTCAGCTAATTCAAACCGCTTTGCCATAGGTTCAGCAACAATGACTTTACGGGTGTTTTTACTCATCACAAACACTCGCATACGCTGCCCTGCTACATTGGCAGTTTGAAAGCCCTCGCTAAAACTAATTTGGTTATTCGTTAAACTCGATGAGCCGCTAAGTAAACTATTGTTTTGCCAAATTTGATACAACAACTGAGCACTATTATTGCTTACTTGTACTGCATTTGTGCTTAGTGCTAATGGTTGCTCAATTAAAACGCCAGCCACTATTTTAAGTTCATTATCAAGCAAGTTTTCGCCGTGGCGCATGCTTTTTTGATAGCCTTTTACTAATGCTAAAAAGCAAGTAAGCACCATCATTGAAAGTAAAATTAAGGTCAGACGTTTACGAATAGACATTTTCAACCTCGAAAGATAAACACACCCTAACGCTTACCAACCACGTAACCAATGCCACGTAAGGTTTTGATAAAATCGCTAGGGAATTTTTTACGAAGATGATGAATATGCACCTCTATGGCATTAGAGCCAACTTCTTCACCCCATTGGTAAAGTTTGTTTTCGAGTTGTTGTTTTGATTGCACCCTTCCCTGATTTTCCATCAGTGCTTTTAAAAGCATGTATTCTTTACGCGGCAATGTAAGTGATTCCCCACTAACTGTCACCGTATGCGCTGAGCTGTCTATTACGACTTCTCCGTATTGTAACAAACTAGATTGAGTTTGATTAACACGTCGACTTGCTACACGTAGTCGAGCAAATAACTCAGCAGGATCAAACGGCTTTGCAAGGTAATCGTCAGCGCCCATGTCAAGCCCTTGGACTTTGTCATCAATACTGCCGCGAGCAGTTAAAATAACCACCGGAATAACTTTTTTTTGCGCTTTAATATGCTTTAAAACTTGCGAGCCGTCGCCATCAGGTAATCCTAAATCGAGAATAACAAGCTCAATTTCACCACTAGAAAGGCACTCTAAGGCGTGTTTTACTGTGCCACTGTGCTCTACGCTGTAGCCCTCTTGGCGCAAAGAGCGAATAAGCCCTTGCGCCACTAAATGATCGTCCTCAACGAGTAATAAATGCATTATGTGTTTATCATTTTAATTTTTTATCTACTTTTGCCAATAACTGACTTATTGCTTGTTGACGATATTTATCTGCTTTTGCACGAGTATCACGAATGCCCGCAGCTTGTGCTACAAGTAGTCGTGCTTTAGCTTGTTTATAATCGCCTTCGTCATACAAATATTCACCGTATAAGTAATTAGTATCAATGCCTTCGAGATTAAAAGCGAGCGCTTGTTTAAATAATTTTTCAGCTTTGTCGTCATCACCAAAACCAATTGGCCAACCAGGTACTTTGCTATAAAGCGTTGCAAGGCTTGCGTAAGCTGAGCCATTTAATGCACTGCCATCTATTGAGAGTGCATTTTCGAGTGACGTTTTTGCCTCTTTTGCTAAACCAAGTGCACCCAACCCGCCTTTTGCGCCTGCAAAGCTGGCTAACACAATGCCATTCCAAATATGTGTTTGCGCCGAACCTGGATAGTTTTGAACAAATAATGCGCTTTGCTCACTTAGTTGCGTAAACGCGTCTATTTGCGCATCGTCTTCAAGTTCGTAATTAGCAGTTGCCCACTTTTGTTGAATAGAGGTTAAGTCTTGTGTTTCATCTGCGTGTACTGCGGTTGCAAATACAATTGTTAGTACTAAATAAAATGCGAGTGTAAATTTATACATAATTTTGCCCTTGTGTGTTTGTTAACTTAAAAAACGTTTAATTTTGGGAAGTTGTTTTGCAATAGCGTTGTCAACAACGCTTGGGAATGCGCCATTTATGCGTGCAAATAATTTTTCAGGAAAACCAATAAAACGCCTTGTTTGATTCGAATTTATAAGTGCTAATAACTCTTGAGCAACTAATTCTGGCGAGTCCATTTTATTACCGAGCTCTTTATTCATTGCCCGCGCTTTACTACTATTAATGGATGTATCTGTTGCCCTTGGTGCTAAATAGGTCACTTTAACGCCTGAACCATTCAACTCACGCGAGAGCGCTTCTGTAAAACCACGTAAACCAAATTTACTGGCGCAATAAAGTGTTTGAAACGGGTAGCCAATACTGCCAAACGATGAGCCCACGTTAACAATGGTGCCTTTGGTATAGTGTAACTGCCCTAAAAATAGCTGGCATAATTTAATAGGCACCGACAAATTAGTAACGAGCATATTGTCTATTTGCTCAGAACTTGTGTGCTCTAAGCTTTGCATTGTATTTATACCAGCATTGTTAATAAGTAACTTAACGCCACCGAGTTGCTTGGCTTTTATTGCTAAGTTAATGCGTGTTGTATCGTCGGTTAAATCGCCCGTAAATATTTCACTGTCTGGGCATGCACTACTGAGCTCCTCAAGGGCTTGCGTATTTCGCCCTACAAGCAGTAACTTCCACCCTTTTGCATATAGGGCTTTAGCAATCGCTTGCCCTATTCCGCCTGTTGCGCCAGTGAGCACACATAAAGAGCTACTCATGCCAATTTGCCTTGTGCACTTGCTTTAAAAAACGGTTCGTCATCGAGCCCACGAAATATATCGCCGTATAAACGATAAAAGCGCTTTGCACCATGGAGTATGGCTTGCTGATCCGCCTCATCTGTTATTTGGTTCATTAGGTTTTCAAAAAACTTTACATGCTCTATATCAAGTGCGCCGTGAGAGGTTAAATAACTAAATGCTTTTTTAGGTAAGCCCACAGCATTTGCAATATTTGAAGCTGCGCCATCAGCAAGCGCTATAGAAGTGCCTTCAAGCACATGCACCATGCCAAAAAAGCTCAATGGATTTTTACGTGTAATGGAGTCGTACGCATACGACACCATCATTTCGGTAGCAAATTGCGGCTGACTACACCGTACTGTTTCTTTGTCAAAACCACAGGCTGCAATATCATTAAGTACCCACTCTTGATGACCTATCTCTTCTTCAATGTATTCTGCGACCGCTTCGCGCAGCCACTCTTGATCGTCGGTTAATCGCGCACCAACCGACATCATTAATGGCACAGTGTGCTTAACATGGTGATACGCTTGCGCTAAAAACGAGGCGTATTCTTCAAGTGATGCTTCGCCTTTAAAAACACGCTGAATAATAGGTGCTGCAAGCAGATAGTTTTGCTCTTGTTTAGTTTGCTCTTTAAGGGTGTTAAAAAAATCACTCATTAATTACTTCTCCAAGTCGGTAAAATTGCTCAAACACAGCATGGTACTGCTTACTTATGGCATCTCGTTTTGGACGATTATTTGTGGTTAATAATCCTTGTTGCACACTTAATGGGGCAGCTAAACGATGCCATTTTTGAATTCGTGCATAGTCGGGTAGTTGTTTATTAATTGCGTTAATGTATTGAGCTAACGCTGGGTTACTTAGCTTTGAATCGGCATAAATAATGGCGGTTAAAAAAGGTCGACCTTCACCAAACACAACCGCTTGTAAAATACCGCTTTGACTAAGTAATAGTGATTCAGGCCACTCGGCACTGATATTGCGCCCCATGCTGGTAATAATTAGGTTTTTTAGGCGGCCTTTAATAAATAAGATATTTTGATGCTGATCGACCAGATCACCGGTTGCATACCACTGGTTTTTGTCGTGAGGTTGATGATTTAAGTAACCTAAAAACAAATCGCCTTTTATAAAAAGCTGGCCATTTTCAATTTTGGTTTGAATATGAGGTAACACAGAGCCTGCACTGTGAAGGTTATCGTTTGTGGGCGTATTTAAACTAACTACAGATGCCGCCTCAGAAAGCCCATAACCTTGGTATACCGGTAAATTTAAGCTACGCGCTTTGGTTAATAGCATTTCACTGACACGCGCACCACCTACCGCAATAAACTGTAACGAACTAGGCGGTTGCCACCCATCTTCTGCAAAAGTAACTAAGCATGCTAATAGTTCAGGCACTAAAATAAGCGTATTTGGCTTAACTTTATCAATAGCAGCTATAAGCTGTGCGGGCTGTTTTAATGCAGTTCCAACAAATCCTAATTCATTTAACGGCATTAAATGCACTGTACCGCCACTTTTTAAAGGGGCATACACACCGGCTATATTTTCAAGCAATACAGCAAGCGGCAATAAACATAAATGAACAGGCTTTTTAATATTAATCTTATCGCACAAAGATTGAGCTACCTGCATTTGGCTCTTTGCAGATAAACACACGCCTTTTGGTTGCCCAGTCGATCCTGATGTAAACGTTACTTTTTGAGTTTCTGGAAAATAACTGACGGCTTTAGCTACAACAATTTCGTAAATATATAACGTGTAAAACTCAAACATAGTAATCAATGCAGTCGGCTCCCCAAGTAAAGGGTTTGCCGTGTCGCTAATAAATAAATTTGCGCCACATTGTGCTAGTACATATTGAGTTTGTTGTTCACTAAAAAAGTGAGCAATTGGCACAGCCACTTTATTAGAAACTGCAGTAGCGGCATCAATAACAAGCCAAGCTGGCGTATTATCGAGCTTATAAGCGACACATTTGCCGTTAAAGCTTTGTAGTATTTTTACTACTTTTTGTATTTGCTGGTTAAACTCATCACCGTTAATTTCAAGTGTTTGCTCTTTATTATGGGCAATAATTAATGGCGGTACTGAATGTGTATTATAGTAATTCATACATTCACCAATGCATTTACCAAAGAATTAATACTTGAGTGGTTTTGCTGCATCAAACTATAAAGCATTGGGGTATTTAATACTTGTTGGTGAGCTTGCTCTAGGCTCACAATGCATACTGTTGGTTGGTTGGCGTAATAGCTGCCCCACTTTAATGGGTTCTCAACTACAAAACTGCTCGCAAGTGCAATTTCAGTACACGTAACACCAAGTAAGCGCAATAAAGCACGCACTTTGTTGGTTGCACAAAACACTAAATGTTTTGCCCCCACACTTTGCAGAGCTTCGTTAACAATAATAAAATGTGCAAGTGTTGCTCTTCGATTTGTAGAGCAGAGATTACCAAGTTCAAAAATTTTATTGCGAGAAATACTTTCATCTAAAAAATCTTCAACGGGTGATGCTAAATATTGCTCAATAAACAATGGCGAAGTTGCTTGCCTTAGCCCTAACGTGCACTTTCCTTGCTCGGTAACGTATTGGCAAAGTAGGGGCATAAAAGAAGTAAGCTTAGCGTTATACGCAACTAAAAAACCTTCTTTAACTGTATTTTCGAGATTTTTTCGATGCACATCATCAATACGAGCACTAATAAACTGACTGTTATTTTGTGTTAAATCTAATGATGTAGAAGTGTGGGCTAATTGCATAAGCTCGCTCATTTAAACCTGTTTATATTTCAGGGTTTAAACTTAACGAGTGAAACTTAAAGAAAACTTAAGAAAAAATTAATTTAAATGAAAAAGCGTCTTAAGTGTTAAATCGCGAGGGCCTAGGCAAGCTAAATAGATCAGAATTCAACTAACTAACAAATCGCTATAACAAAACTTCTTTTTTAAATTAAACTTAGGTCAACAGGCTCTAGCAGCTTTGTATGCATCACGTTAGTATAGTGTTCTACTTAAGTTACATAAAGATAATTACATGAGCATAAAAACAAACGCGTTAATTTACTTTTTAGCTTTTTGCAGCGGCTTTTGCATAATGGGCATTGAGCTTTTAGGTGGGAGAATTCTTGCCCCCTTTTTTGGCAGTAGCGTGCATATTTGGGGCAGTATAATTACTGTGTTTATGCTTAGTTTATCTTTTGGGTATTTACTTGGTGGTAAACTCAGCACTAAAAATGCATCCCTTACCAAATATGGTTTAATATTTTTAATTGCCAGCATTATGGTTGTGCCTATTACATTATTTTCGCAGCCAATAATGGAATTTATATTTACCCATATTGAAGATAGCCGCTACGGCTCGCTCTTAGCGTCAACTGCTTTATTTTTTATACCTACCGTTATTTTAGGCATGATCTCGCCCTACTCTGTGCGCTTACTGGTAACAGATAGCGATAAAAGCGGCCAAGTGGCTGGGCGTTTATACTTTGTAAGTACGCTTGGCAGTGCCCTGGGTACTATAATTACCTCGTTTTACTTTGTACTCGCGTTTGACGTGAATACAATTATTAGCGCCTTTGCTTTAACGCTTGGGGCACTGGGTTTAGTCGCGATTGTTATTAATACCTTGGTTAATAATAAGGGGCTTGCTCATGCTTAAATATTTGCTACTGCCATTAATTGTGTTTTCAGGTTCTGCGTTTAGTAAGGTTATTCATGAAGAACGCTCGCTTTATCGCAATATTATTGTTGAAGAAACGAGCGACTTACGTTGCCTTAAATTTAATACTAAAAGTAGCCAAACAAGCCAAAGTTGCATGTATAAAAGCAATCCCGACAAACTTGTTTTTAATTACACAAAATTGACGTTTGCGAGCCTTTTAGTAGCCGACAACCCTAAAAGTGTACTTATTATAGGATTAGGTGGCGGTACGCTTTCTAACGTTATTCATGAGCTATACCCCACTGCAAAAATTCATAATGTTGAAATAGATCCTGCAGTAACTAAAGTTGCACGCGATTACTTTAACTTTATAGAAAACGACTTAGTGACATCAAGCGTGCAAGATGGCCGCATTTTTATAAAGCGCGCCGCTATTAAAAAGCAAAAGTACGATTGGATTATTTTGGATGCGTTTAACGGTGACTATATTCCGGAGCATTTGCTCACTAAAGAGTTTTTTGAAGAAGTGCAAAGCGTATTGGCCGATGGTGGCGTTATTGCCGCAAATACGTTTTCAAGTAGTAAACTTTATGAGCATGAGTCGGCAACTTACCACGCTGTATTTGGCGACTTTATAAATGTAAGCCGCGAAAATCGCAGCAACCGTATTATTTTAGCGGGACTTAAATCAATACCGAGCGAAGCCCAAATTAACACGCGTGTTAATGCTCTCGCCCCTAAATTAGTAAAATACGGTGTAGATATAAAAGCGATTAGCCAACTTATGCACTTTACTAAAGACGGCCAAGATTGGCCTGCAGATACAAAAGTACTTACCGATCAATACTCCCCAGCTAATTTACTTAACTTTTAAAACTCCCTAAACCTCACCATTTTTATACAGGTGAGGTTTAGCAAATATTTTGCCACTTCCCGCACTTACACATATTTACTTAGCTTGCTAAGTAATGATAAAATAGTTAGCTTGCTAACTATGTTGGGATGGCTATGCCTACACAAAAACCTTTTCACGAGACGCTCGATTTAACAGTTATCGGTAATATGGGCCGAGTTCATCGCTTATGCCGCGAAGCAGTAACCATTGCTGTTGAGCCTTTGGGGCTTACTCAGTCGCGCTGGACTGCACTAATGCATATAAATATGCGTGGTGAGGGACTAACACAACTTGAACTTGCTAATAGCTTAGGGATAGAAATGCCTTCACTGACTCGCACGCTTAAGCAATTAGAGGAGCAATCGTTAATCGTTCGCCGTGTAGACAAACATGATAAGCGCAGTAAAAGACTCTATTTTACTGAGCAAAGTGATGCCATTTTACATTCATTGCAAGAGACCATTTCCGATATAAAAAATCAGTTATACAGCGGTTTATCTGTTGAGCAGCTAGATGCCATTGCATTTGGTTTGATCAAAATAGAGCAAAACGCCCTTAAATGTATTCAAGTTAATAAGTAAGGCTAAAAATGACACCGGATCAAAAGTTTGCACGCTATGTAAGGTTTTCTCTCATAGGGTTTATCTTAGTATTTATTTACTATTTAGTGGCCGATATGGTTTTGCCTGTGACACCACAGGCACGTGTATACCACCCTGTTGTGCAAATATCACCGCAAATTAGTGGCCGAGTCACTAGTGTGCAAGTTAATAATAACCAATCAGTTAAAGCGGGCGATATATTATTTAGTATCGATGAAGGCCCATATAATTTAGCCAAAGAGCAAGCTCAACTCGCGCTTGATGATGCCAAATTACAAAATAAGCGTCTTGATACCAATGTTAAAGCCCTTGAAGCACAAATTAGCGCTGCAAATGCTAAGCAGCATGAGCAAAAACTATTAAAAAGCAGAGGCGAAAAACTCTATACTCAAAAGTCTATATCAGAGCAAGAGCTTGAAAGCATTCGTGCTAATTTTGAAGCCAGTAAAGCAAATGTTGCGGCCCTAGAAGCGCAATTAGCTGAAGCAGTTTTAGCTAGAGGTGACTCAGGTAATAAAAACTTAGCTATGCGTCATGCTGCTAACCAGTTAGCGCAGGCTGAGTTAAATTTATCCTACACGCAAGTACGTGCACTAAGTGACGGCGTAGTTGCTAACTTACAGTTATTAGACGGCGCGTATGCTGTTGCAGGTAGCCCATTATTAGCTATTGTCGCTAAAAAAGCCGATTTAGTTGCCGACTTTAGAGAAAAGTCACTCTCAAATATGAAGCAAGGCACTCAAGCGCGCGTAGTATTTGATAGCCGCCCAGGTGAAGTTTACGACGCAATACTAGAAACATTTGAAGCAGGTGTTAGCAATGGTCAACTTAGTGCAAATGGTTTACTAAGTACAACAGAAACCAGCAATCGTTGGGTACGCGATGCACAGCGTCAACGTATTCATTTAAAGCTCGTAAATCATCAAGACTTAATAGCAAACATGCCAAGCGGGTCACGTGCAACAGTACAATTATTGCCCGAATCGACAATTGGGCAATGGTTTGGCTCTGCACAAATTAGGTTTATTAGCTGGTTACACTACATTTATTAATGGAGGATTTATGACTCAAATTGTTAGCCAAGGCCCACAATTAGACTCTAATGGCCTTCGCCAAGCACTACGCATTGCAGGTGGATGCACCCTTGGCTTTACTATTAGTAAATTAATGAACTGGCCTAATGGTATATTTTTTACCGTTTATCCTATGTTGATATTGGGCATGGTACCTACGTTAAGTCGTGGGCTCATAAATCAATTTATAGCATCTGCTGCATTTAGCGCGCTTATAGTGCTGATAATGCAGGGATTGTTTTCTCACTTACCAGTAGTTATGACATTATTAGTGTTTGGTGTTTTTTGCTTTTTATTTTACCAAATGAGTAGCGGTAGTGCCTTTTTATTTGGCGCTTTAGGCGTGATAAGCCTTTCTATTCAGCTACATTTTTCGAGCTATGTTGATGAAGGAAGTAGTATTTATCCGTTAATTTTAACTAATGGTTTGGCTATATTTTTAACCGTTGTTATTGGAGCATTAATGCATGGCCTATTTCCTGATGTAACCGCAAGGCCCGGGCGAGTAATGCCAGCTAAAGCAAAAGAAAGTATTCGCCATGAGGTATTGTTATGCTCAACCGTGGCTACGCTCTCTTTTGTGGTTTTTCAGGTTCTTGATTTACAAGACTCAATATCTGCGCAGGCAGCATCTGTGCTTATTTTGTTTTCATTGTGCTGGAAAGCCGCAGGTATGGCTGGTTGGCAGCGAGCAATTGGAACGCTTATAGGGTGTAATGCAGCGTTACTATCGCAACTATTTTTGTATAGTCACTCTGATTTTTTACTTTTTCCGATGGCTATTTTATGGATACTTTCGTTTCTTTTTGCGCGTTTTCATATTTTAGGCGGAGGCATACCTGGTATTGGTTTTGGTGTGCTGACTACGTTTGGTATTTTATTTGGGAACTCACTCGGGCCAGGCCAAGATCTTGTTTATAGCGCAATGTACCGGTTTAGCTCGGTATCGGTGGCTATAATATTAAGTCTGTGCGTTGTGTATATTATGCACCATATACTTAATCGGTTTAGTGTAACTCGACATCATACTTTTGATTAGGTAAATCTTGTTTTATAAAACTAAAGGCTGCAATTGCAGCCTTTTTTATAAGCTTAGTTAAGCTATTTTAATGATATAAATAAACTATAATTTTGTTTTAAATACTCACCAAAGGCTCTTTGTACACAATAAAGCTTTTAGTCTTTTTGGGTGATAAGGAGCGTAAGCACACCTGCTATAATCCCCCAAAAAGCAGACCCCACTGATAGCAATGTTAAGTTAGATGCAGTTACTAAAAAAGTAACAATTGCGGCCTCCGTATATTTAGTGCTACTAAGGGCTTGCTGCAAACTATTAGCAATGGTGCCAAATAGCGCAATGCCCGCCAAAGCTAAAATAAGTGCCTGCGGTAAACTTGCTACCAAGCCAACTAATGTAGCTGCGCACAGCGCCATTAAAATATAAAATGCGCCCGCCGCTATACTCGCCCAATAACGTTTATCATGATTTTCATCCGCTTCATCACTCATACAAATAGCAGCGGTAATAGCGGCTAAATTAATAGAATAAGCTCCAAACGGGGCACTAAGCATATTTACAAAACCAGTCACATTAAGAGACGCAGATATAGGCGCTTTATATTTGTGCGCTTTTAAAACAGCAATGCCCGGTAAATTTTGCGAGGTCATGGTAACTATATAAAGTGGTAAACCTATGCTAATGCATGCTTGCAAGTGAAAAACGGGGTCAATATAAGCAAATTCGCTCATTTTCCAGTGCAGTGCGCTGGTATCAATATGGCCCATTTGCCAAGCGAGTAGTACACCTATAATAAGCACACTTAACATAGCAAAGCGGGCAAAAAAGCGTTTACCAATAAAGTACATAACAACCATTAAGCCAATCACTAAAGGCATGTCGTTCATAAAATTAAAAACATCAATACCAAAGGTAACAAGTACGCCGGCCAACATGGCGCACGCAAGCTCACTTGGAATACGGTTCATTATTTTTTCAAACCAGCCCGTCACCCCCGACAAAAAAACGAGCAATGCACTGAGCATAAACGCACCAATAGCCTCATTTAAGTTATACCCTTGGGCACTTGAAATCAGTAATGCAGCCCCCGTGGTAGACCACGCAATTAAAACAGGCACTTTGTAATAGTACGACAAACCTATTGACGTTGTGCCCATCACTAAACCAAGCATTAAAATCCAACTAGCTACTAAATCGGGCGTGCCTCCAAGGGTTATCACTACCTGATAAATCAATGCAATAGAGCTCGAAAAACCAATAATTACAGCCACAAGTCCTGCTGTAATTCGGTTAAGCAACTGATCAGACACCTTCATAAATCCCTCGTAATGCCATTTATGCAGCACACAACATACGTGCCCGATAAATGCATTGCAATTAGCGATTAGTTTACAAAGAGTGAAAAAAATTCACTTTTTATTTTTCATTGTAATTAACGTCAAAAAGTCACTTTTAACCATTGTATTTAACTAAACAAACAAGTACCCACAAACGCGCCAAAGCCCGCATAAACCCTACAAAAAACCAATACCAAAAAGAGTGAAAAACATACCAAAAATAAATATCCTTATACTTTATAAGGGATTATGGAATTTAGAATTAATTCTTTTCGGTTACATTTATTATCTTGATCTAATCCATTTAATAATATAAAACGTAACAAACAGTTAACCAAAAACACTAAAAGAGAAACAAATGAAGAGATCTGTCGTCTTACTAATTGCTATACCATTATCGGCATTTGCAGTTTATGGGCTATTTTTTTATGCAGATGAAACGGGCGAACCTATCGCGCCTGTTGCTATTGATTTTGTTCCTATTGATTTACAAAAAACGCGCAATACACATCCCCCTGCACCTATTGATATGAGTAAAGATCCAATTACCGTTAAACCTATTGTTGCCCCTAACAATAATTTACCGTTTGAAGAATTTGATGCCGTAAATCGCCTATCCGACAAAGCAAAGCAAGTGCTTATAAACGCAAAAGTTTTACCTACCGACTTGCATAACGAAGCCTACATTGAGTTTGATTTAAATTCTTTACAGGCTTTAGAAACTGGCGAAAATTTTGATTTAGCTATTCCGCAAACAGCCGAAACATTCACCGCAGAAGTGACTAATGTGGTTGAGTCTGAAAATGGCGATAAGAGCATATTTGGCAAAATAGTGGGTGTTGACGGTCGCATGCATAATACCGTTTTAACGGTAGGTAAAGATGCCGTATATGGTCAATTTACTGCGCCTTCTGGCAACTATGTATTCGAAAGTAAAGGTAAGTACGGATGGATTGCAGCAAAACGCGATTTATATAAAAGCCACATAGAGCATGATGTAACCGCACCAAAACCCAAATCAGATAAAAGCATCGATATATTTGCACCAAAAATTGATGGCTAACCAATAATCAAAATATAAAAAACAACTAAAGCTGCACTATAGGGCAACTTTAGTGTGTCTGCTTTTTATGAGCTCAACCAAGTTAAAAACAAGTTCCAACCACAACAAGAGTAAGGAAATACAATAATGAAAAAAGTAATCACAACAACCGCACTGGCTGCGGCATTATGTGCAGCAAGTGTTGCACAAGCAGAAACAATCGATATCGGTATTTTATATACCGACCAATCAGCTGCTGCAACTAGCAATATTGACACTAAAATAAATCAACTAATTGCTTTTAGTAATCAGGTATATAGCCAAAATGGCGTTGATATAACACTACGCTTAGCTGGCAAACAAAACTTAGGTGACTATGCAGTAACGCCGTCTGAGGATTGGTTAGATTCGGTTACAAATAGCAGCTACGTAGATGGTTTACGCAGCGATTGGAAAGCCGACATGATTGCCGTATTAGGTACTGGTCAAAGTGCTGGCAATGGGCTTATTTCATGCGGTTTAGCATGGGTTGGCCAAGGTACTAATGGCAATCTATACAGCTCAATGAGCAGCCGTATGTACTCAATCACTGCAATTGATTGTGGTGCAACGACATTTGTACACGAACTTGGTCATAACCAAGGTTTAGCGCATTCACGCAAACAAGGTGATACGTCTGGCGGTGTATATGTAGATGGCATGGGTCACGGCGTACAAAACGAGTTTGCAAGTATAATGGCTTACCCGCACGTTTACGGTAGCGCTACTCAGTACGATTACTTCTCTAACCCTGGCTGGAGCGTAAACGGTATTGCATTTGGTATTACAAACCAAGCGCATGCAATTCGCACAGTTACTGCTACAAAAACAAGTATTGCTAACTTTAAATAAGCTGCCCAATAAAAAAGTGGGCTAAATAGCCCACTTTATAGTTTTAACATGTTCTTCCCTGCAGAGCGCTTACGCGCTCTTTTAGATTAAACTAATGCACAACGATTTTTTGCTTAATTGCTGGCATTAATGTTTTACCATTGCCATCTACTTTGTTTAACAATTTAAGTCCCATCACTTTTGCAAGTACTGGGTAAATATCAAGGTTATTTACTTCTTTAAGGCTTACACCTTGTTTAAATGCAGGGCCTACAGCAATAAATGATGCTGCCATATCCTCGGTATATGCATAACCGTGAGTCCCTAAATAGGTTGGTTTTTTACCATTGGTAAATACCGCTGGCGCTGTAGTTTGCACCACAATATCGCCTACGCGAGTGCCTTTATTGTAATGATACGCTGCTAATTGCTCGTCAGTTAATACTGTATAACGACCGTTTGACGCATCTCGTAAACGTGCTTTGTAACCTTCAATATCAGCGTTTTTAGCATCCGGTTGGGTATAAATAAGTAAACGTGGGCCAGTATTTTTAACTAAAAAGTTTTCATCTTGAGGCAGTGTGGTTACATCAATGCTTTTATCTGGATCTATACTCGTCATACCATGATCCGACACAATAACTAAGTTTACCTCTTGCTCTAATTTACTTAAGCGAGTTTGTAATTGCCCCATTAATTCATCAAGCTGTTTAACTGCATCACGCGTTTGTGGTGCGTCTGGCCCAAATTCATGGCCCATGCTATCAACTAGCGAAAAGTAACTCGCAATAAAACGTGGGCGCTGTGCTTTTGGTAAGCTTAACCACTGAATAATTTGATCAACACGGCTTTGGTAATCGCTGTATTTAGAATAGTGATAAAAGTAATCTGGTGTCATGCCGTTAAATAATGCATCTGACTCAGGCCAAAAATAAGTAGCCGATTTAAGTCCCTGCATTTTGGCTAAATTCCAAAGCGGAATACCCTTTACCCATGTGCTATCGCCCAATGCTTTGCCCATGCTGTAACAGTCGCTTTTACGCGCTTTATCACAAAAGCTATTATCAACAATGCCATGGTTTACTGGCAGTAAGCCCGTAATAATAGAAATATGGTTAGGAAACGTTTTAGTTGGATAAACAGGTATTAGCTTTTGTGCGCGAACACCGCGCTCGGCCATTGCTTTTAAATTTGGCGCGCCGTGTTTTTCAATATAATCCCAACGCAGGCCATCAATTGATACAAGCACCACAGTTTGCTCTTTTGCAGCAAATGCGCTGTTCATTCCTAACATTAGGCAAATTGATACTGCCTTTAAAATCCACTGTTTCATTATAAACACCTATAAATGCACAACAATTACTCAAAAAATTATTTTAAAGCAAGTTGTTACTTTATGATACAAACTGATAGATTAAACCCTGTATATTAAAGACAAATGACTATGTGCTAAAAACTATGCCAGTCATCAATTGTAAAAAAGGACAAGTATAAAGATGACCATAGATTTTAGTAAAAAAATAACGCCAGCACGAATGTACCGCACAACCTCTAACTTACAGATGGCGCTAGAAAGCGACCGTGGCCGTATTATTAACAGTGCCGCTATTCGCAGGCTGCAGCAAAAAACCCAAGTGTTTCCGCTTGAGCGCAACGCAGCTGTACGCTCTCGCCTTACCCACTCGCTTGAGGTACAACAGGTTGGTCGTTTTATAGTGCAACGTATTTTTGCTAATTTAAGCTATCAACGACAAAAAGATTACGGCTTAACCGACCTAGAGCGCCCGCTAGAAAGTTTAGTAGAAATGGCCTGCTTAATGCACGACATAGGCAACCCACCGTTTGGACATTTTGGCGAAGCGGCTATTAACCACTGGTTTAATAACAACTTGGCAAGCGTAACACCCGAGCGCTGTAAAGAACCAAATACCGGTATAGGTGTTGTTTTTAAACACCTTGCACTTGATATTTGTAACTTTGAAGGCAACGCCCAAGGCATACGTATAATTCATTCTTTGCAAACGCTTAATTTAACTTACAGCCAAAGTGCTGGTATTTTAAAATACACTCGCCCTGCTGGGCTTGATGTAAAAGACATTCCGCAAAATAAAAACTATTTAATGAAAAAAGTAGGTTACTACTACAGCGAAAAAAACTTTGTTGAAGCGCTACAAAAAGAGCTCACTATTGAGCCTTACTGCCGCCATCCTGCAAGTTACATAATGGAAGCCGCCGACGACATTTCGTATTGCTTAGCCGACATAGAAGACGCCGTAGAAAAAGACATAATAAGCACTGAGTTGCTGTGCGAAAAACTTAAAAGTAGTTACAAAAAAGTATTAATAAATCTGTTAATCGACGACGCTCAACATCAAAATTTTGTAGACAAAGCCGTAGACTACGCACTAGAGCGTGCACAAGCACAACCCTATAATTTTAATAGTGAATTTTTTATATACCTGCGGGTTGCATTGCTACATCCGCTAGTAAATCACGCCGCAAAACGCTTTATCGAAAATATAGAACCTATTTACTACGGCGATTTTAACCAAGCGCTTTTAGAAGATAGAAGCCATCTACATGCAGTAACTAAAACACTAAAGCAGGTAGCGCTAGAGCATGTATTTTCAAACAAAGAAGTCGAAAAATTAGAGCTACAAGGGTATCGCATAATTAATGGTTTGCTCGATTGCTATAAACCATTACTGCGACTTAACAAGGATGACTTTAAGCGTGCACTCAATGGCGATTCACGTTTATTAATAGAGTCGCGACTTGTTAAAAAGCTCTCTAAAAAGCACTTAAACAGTTACCAACACGCAATAGATGCGATGCAAGAAGAGCCCGATCACTTTGCTGCATACGAGTTTTATTATCGTTGTAGATTAATCCAAGATTATATAAGCGGTATGACCGACCAATTTGCTTACGATGAATATCGCAGCCTTATGGTTATTGATTAGTTGTATTACTCTGGATAATTTTTAATTTTGCGCTTAAAATCAAACTATTAATATTTAAGCGCGCATAACTTCATGATATCAAAACTAATTAGATTTACCCTTTGCTTTGCCTTATTTTATAGTGCGCAAAGTGCTGCATACAACGAAGCTATGTGCATTTTAATTAAACAAGAAATGCAGCAAAATAGTAATAATAAAGCGAGTCAAAAATATCGTAAAGCTGCGCGTGATTACAAAAATAACTGTAATAAGCCAAAAGAAATTCAAGCACAACCTAAGCCCCAAATAATAGAGCCTGAGCCGACTATTATTACTCAGCCACAACCTAAAATTGTTGAACCTGCCCCTGTAATTAAACCCACTGAAAAAGCTGTTAAAGAAAGCATCAACGAGCAAACCCTTAATTTAACTAATGATCAAAAACAACAAATAAACGATCAGCTAAATACCAACAGTAACGAAATAGTAATTAATGCAGAGCCAACAAAAGCAGCACCCGAGCAAGTAGTTATAGAGCAAAAAAACGAAGCTGTGATAGAGCAAGTAAAACCGGCGACGCCAGAGCAAAGCGTTCAACCTACGCCTGAAAAGCCTGTACCTGTAAAACCAGCACCGGTGTTAACTAAACCAGCGCCTGTAATTGCGCCGCAACCTGTAGCGCAGAGCCCAAGCTCGTTACTTTTACCCACTTTAATACTTGTTATAGTGGTACTTATTGGCGCTATGATAGTCGTGCGCCTGCGCCGTGCAAAACAAAGTAAAGCGATGGCAGAACCGACTATAGCGGCTCCACCTGAAGTTAAATCAGAAAAAATTGCTACGCCAGCTAAACCTGAAATTAAAGCAACAAAGCCAGTACAAACAACAAAAGAGCCAGAGATTGAGCCTGTCGTCATTAACGAAGCAACTCAAAATAATAAAGCAGTTGAGAGCAGCGTAGCGACAAATGAAGAGTCAGTGGAACCTACTAACACAGCGCAAAATACTGATATTGAACATACAACAACGCAGATCTCAGATGAGCAAAACAACGTAGTTATTCCATCGCAAACAAGTGAAATTGAGTCTGCACAAATGGAGCCAGCAGATACTTTAGAGCAAACAAGTACCGCTACGTTTAACGAAGTAAAACAAAAACCTGAACCTAATACCGCCGAGTTTGAAGCCGCCGCTAAAACAACCTTAGAGCGCATTAAAAATGCCAGCAGCTTTAATGAGCCAGAGGTACGCGACTTTGACCCAGATGCAAAGCCAGTAAAAAAACAACGTAAGCACTATACAGCGCAAGTAACGGGGCCTGCGCCAATAGAAGCCGAACATAACACTGTAGAGCCGGTTATTACTACTCCTGAGCCAGTAACAGCGAGTGAGCCGGTTATAGATTTACACGCTCCAGAGCAAATATCTGACGCTCAATCGACTACGTATACAACCGAGCAAGACTTTAAAGAACCAGAGGTGCGTACATTTAACCCAGATGCACCATTACCTGGTGAAAAGCCGATGCCTAAAAAAGAAGACGCGATACCTGAGCAAGCACAAACAACACCGCTAGTTGATGAGCCAGTAATTGAGCCTAAAAAAGCAGACAGTAACAATCCATTTGCTAACTTATCGTTAGACTCAAGCTGGGATCCTGACTCGGCTGAAAAGCCCAAAATAGAAGAGAAAAAACGCGCCCCTAAATCACAAGCATTAATAGATGCAGAAGAACGCGCTAAAAACATGCAAACCAAATAGTAAGTTTTAAAGTAGCGCCTCATATTTGAGGCGCAGTTTTAGTAACCAAATAATTAACTGCTTTTTTACCCCATATTACTTACACTCTTATCCCATCCTAAAATGCGCCCTAGTAATTAGAAGCTTCACTCTCGCGCAAACAAGCTCTGCGCCTAGTGCAATATTCAAGCTTGAGAGTCTTTTGTAAGCCTACAACTTGTTGACGCGATGGGTGCAGAGCATACATTTAACAGGTGGTATTTTTAGACTGGAGTTTACGGCTACGTTATACGTAGCCTTAAATTAAGCTAACTTGGTCAACATGCCCTAATTAAAAGTCCTAGTTAACAGCCCTAGCGGTACGTTTATTTTTAAGCTTTAACCCGCCAATTAATAGCAGTGGCCCTATAAACATAGCAAGGCCATACACGCCACCGGTAACCGCGTATTCTGGTTTATTCAAAAAGCTAATAGCAATTAAAATAGCTAACGATGCATTTTGAATTCCAACCTCAATTGAAAGCGTCAGCGAATCAGTTAAATTTAATTTTGAACACTTAGCAATTAACCAACCAACAACCATTGAACCAATATTAAGTGCTATGCACGCCCAAAATACATCGTTAAATGAGCTAACTAATAAATCGCGCTCTTTTATTACTAGTGCGGCAATCATCATAAGCATAAAAAACAACGAGAAGCGTCTAAAAAACGGCTCTGCTTTAATGGCAAAATCACTTTTAAAGTGACGTAACCAAATGCCTATAGCAACTGGCACTAAGGTAATAAAAAATAGCCCTAATGAAGTAGTTAAAATAGAAAAAGTAGCATCGTCTGCTGGGGCAAACTGACTCATAGCAAAGCCAATAATAAACGGTGTGGTTATTATACTAATTGCGGTAGAGGCAGCGGTTAAACTTACCGAAAGCGCTAAATTAGCTTTAGCAAGCTGGCTTACTACATTTGACATAGTACCGCCGGGGCAGGCAGCTAATATCATTAAACCAATAGCGATAGGCGTTGGTAGGTTAAGTAAATAACACAGCCCTAATGCTAATAAAGGCATTGCTACAAGTTGGCCTATTAAACCCATAACAATGGCAAGCGGGCTTTTAAATAGACGAGTAAAATCGTTTGTTGTGAGCCCAAGACCCATACCAAACATAATAAGTGCAAGAGCGAGCGGAAGTATTACTTCAGTTAATATAGATGCATTCAAATTAGACAGCCTCGTTTGTTATTGTTTTTAATTGGAGTGTTAATTTTTAAGTTAACTGTATACCAATTCGCTTAATTAAGTGATCTATTTTGAGGATGGAAAAACGTGTTGATAGCTAGGCAAAAAATTCGCTATTTAGTTGTTCTAAATGAGAATTTTTTAACACAGGTAGCGACACGTTTAGCCCCGCAAAATGATTAAGTATTATTGCGGATTGGTATAACGCCCCTTTACAATAAATCCTAATGCTATAAGCATTACTTATTTAAAATAGTAGCAATGCGTTTACCCAGTTCTGGAAGTACATCTTGTTCAAACCATGGATTCTTTTTAAGCCATATATTATTACGCGGACTGGGGTGTGGAAGCACTAAATAATTTGGCCAATATTCACGCCACGATTTTACTAACTCCGTAAGTGGCATTTTTTTAGTCTCCGGTAAATGATACGCCTGCGCGTATTTACCTAATACTATTGTCAGCTCAATATTTGGTAGTGCAGCCAATAATTGCTCGCGCCATGCTGGGGCACATTCTTTTCTCGGTGGTAAATCACCCGACTTCCCCCTACCCGGGTAGCAAAAGCTCATAGGTAAAATTGCTATATTATTAGCGTCGTAAAATTCATCACGTGTTAGCCCAAGCCATTCTCGTAGGCGGTTTCCGCTTGCATCGTTAAACGGCACGCCTGTTTCGTGAACTTTTATACCCGGTGCTTGGCCTGCGATTAAAATACGTGCGTTTGGGTTAAATTGTATTACAGGTCGAGCCCCTAAAGGTAAATGAGGATCACAGATCACGCATTTACTAACTTGGTCTATTAATTGGTGACTATTCATGTTTATTTGGCCTTAAATGCTTAATTTTTATCCTAAATGGCCATTTAGGATAAATGAGTTGGTAAAAAATCGGTTTATTTTATCTAAAATGGCGATTAGTTAGTAAAATCCTGATCTTTAAGCCTAAATGTCCTACAGCCCTTATAGTACCTAGTGTTCTTTCGCCCATACCGCAAATTCGTTACCACTTGGTTCTGTAAAGTGAAACCGACAACCGCCAGGAAACTCAAAAATAGGTTTTAATATTACTCCGCCAAATGTCTCTACTTTTTTAAAGGTTGCGTGTATGTCGTCGCTATAAAAAATAAGTAATGCTGCCCCATGCTGAGTTAGTGATTTTAATGGAGCCTGAAAAATCCCACCATCTAACCCCTGCCCACTAAACGCCGTGTATTCTGGGCCGTAGTCAGTAAACTGCCAATTAAATACATGACTAAAAAAGGCCTTAGTTGCGGGTAAGTCGCATGCTGGAAACTCTACGTAATTTAGTTTTTCGTGATCGCTCATCGTTATTTCACTCTTTATTTTTACTCAGTTTATTAACCTTAAGCTTTACATGCAGCCTGTGCAATATCATTAAACAATAACAGATCAGTATTTTACTAAGTAATCTAAACTCTGGATAATAAATCTATCTCGAGCAGCTATTTTCAGCGCTAGAGAAAATAAATTTAAATATCACCATAATTCAATACGTATAAAACCTGTTAACCAAGGTTCAGGTTAAGTAAGAAGGATAATTTACTAAAAGTTAGTCGCCGTAAATGAGAATAGCTATCTTTTGTATTTGTAACATATATAATAGCGCCTTTGTTTTATCCTCAGCTTTAAATAAAGGGATTAATTAACTATGCAGGCACCTTTGCACAGTGCGCCATTCGATAAGGTTAACGTAATTGCGCTTATAGTAAAAAGCGTAAGCAGTTATCGAGTTTTGGTATTTTTACGTTTTTTTATTGCCATAATTGGTGGCTATGCCTTTACCTCTGCAAGTACTGCGTTATTAAGTTTTGTATTGCCAATAGCTAAGCAAGACGCTGTACTGTTTAGTGTTTCAATCAGCATTTTAATTTATGCCGTAGTATTTATTTATGCCTTTAGCGTTAAATCATTAAGAAAAGTTTGGATCAGTATTTTACTAAGTACAGGTGCGTTTATCGGATTGCTTGTATTACTAAAGGGTTGGGTATGAAAGACAGCTTTTTCAGATCGATGACTTGGTTACACACTTGGGTAGGGTTACTCGTTTGTTGGTTATTATATTTAATATTTTTTGCAGGAACACTTAGCTTTTTTAGAGACGAAATAACGCTGTGGAATCAACCTGCCATACATAATGTACAAGCCCAAACACAGCGTATAGAAGCGCAAAAACAACAAATAATTACAGGGTTCGATTACTTAGCTAACCATGGAGCTAACTCATCAAGCTGGCGTATTACATTACCTGAGCCGCGTATTCCTTATTTAATTTATGGTTATGCAAAGCCAAAAGAGCCAGGCCAGCGCCGCAGCCAGTTTAAAAACACACAGTTAAACCCTAATACCATGAAAGAGCTTGAGCCCTTTGTAGATACTAAAGGTGGTAACTTTTTTTATCGGCTGCACTATGATTTACATTACATGGATGCAATAACCGCACGCTGGATTGTGTGCTTTGCTAGCTTTTTTATGCTAATTGCCATTATATCGGGTGTGGTTATTCATAAGCGTATTTTTAAAGATATGTTTAGTTTTAGACGTAATAAAGGTAGCCGTACGTGGTTAGATGCCCACAATTTAAGCTCTGTGCTTGCCCTGCCTTTTCATTTAATGATTACTTACACGGGCATGATTACGCTCATATTTATGTTGTTTCCCTACCCTGCGCAAACGTCTTACGATAACGGCATGCGTGGCTTTTTTAACGATGTAACCCCTCGCAACACCATGACCGATAAAGCCCAAGGCGAATCATCAATGGTGCCGATTCAAAGCATTTTGGATCAGGTTTATACTAAGTGGCCTCATGCAGATATTACTCGCGTACAAGTTAACCAACCAAATATGGCTGCTTCAACAATTACCGTATTGGTAAGCGCAGGTAAAGCACTGCGTGACCAAGCACCACGCTTAATATTTAGTGGTGCTACAGGGCAAATGGTTGCTAAAACTGATGACGAGCTAACTAGCAGCAAAGCGCTTTACGAATCACTTAATTCAATGCATACAGGGCGTTTAGCTACGTGGTTACTGCGTTGGTTATACGTATTAGGCGGTATTGCAGGCTGTGTAATGATTGGCTCTGGCTGTATTATGTGGGCTAAGCGAATTCGCGAGCGAACTAAAAATAACGTTAAACCTTCGTTTGGTTTAAAACTAGTTGAAGGGTTAAACCTAGCCACTATTATGGGACTTCCACTGGCAACGTGTGCATTTTTTATTGCTAACAGACTACTTAGCCCAACTACCGCAGAGCGCGCCGATAAAGAAATACTCGCGTTCTTTTTAACATGGCTAGCGGTTGCTCTTTTAGCACTTATAAAGCGCGACACACTGCAATGGCGAGTTATGGCAGCTATAAATGCTGTTGCATGTTTAAGCGTACCGGTTATTAATGCACTTACAACTAACGGTAATATAGTTAGCTATTTGATGCACAAACAGTGGGCTTTATTTACTTTTGATGCACTGTTTTTGTTATTTAGTATATTATTTTTTATACAAACCGAAAAATTACGTACTGCTAAAAACAACTCAAAAATAATCAGCCCTAGTCAATCTAATAACCTTAAAAGGCAAAAACCATGATTGATTTACTTGGGTTTAGCCTATGCCTGCTCAGTTTTAACTGTTTTGCGCTGGCTAAGTATAATCATTTTAAAGATGTATTTAAAAAACGCCCTACAGAATCCCAACGTAAAAAGCTGCTATTAGCTGCTTGGATCAGTATTTTACTAAGCTTGGTGCTTTGTATAGTTACTCAAGGTGGATATGGAACATTACTATTTTGCGGGTTTATGAGCCTAAGTGTCTTAATTATAATGGTTTTTTATAATTTTTTAGTAGGCTACGTAAAGTGGTTTAGTGTTTTAAATAGCGTGTTAGTTGTACTAAGTGGGTTGTTTTTAGCGTTAAACTAGCCTTAGTTAGTAAAAACGTGATCCGTTATTTTCTCATATATTAGGCAAAAAAAATGGCAAGCTATATAGCTTGCCAACAATAGGGGATATTCAGTGTTTCCAATACTTACTGTCTCACGGCAAGTACACACAATATAACCATAATATATTTAAGTTACTTTACAGTTAGGTGACTCTTTTATTACTACTGTAAAGGGGCTTTACATTGTTTATTGCTCAACCCAAATTATTTCATCAGTAGCAAAGCCCAACTCTTTAGCTTTAGTTAAAAAGTGTTCTTTAAGCTCTTTGCTAACCGTTGGTGTACGCGATAAAAACCACAAGTAATCTTTGTTGTAACTGGTTATAAATGCATATTGATAATCGGGTTGGTCAAGTTCAAAAATCACGTAAGCGCCATAAAATGGACCAAAAAACGAGACTTTAAAATGTCCGGTGTCAGTGCCCTCAACAAACTTGGCCAAACCTTCGGCGTCATCCCATTTTTTATCATCCGTTAAATACCCTTTGTTAAGGACCTTTACTGTGCCGTCGTCGTTAATTGAATAAGTCGCGGTAACTTGCTCCATACCTTCTTCAAATGAGTGGTTGAGCCGCGCTATTTCAAACCATTTGCCTTTATATTTTTGTATATCAAAGTTTTTAACGGGTGTTATTCCCTCAGGAGGGCTGGTGCAAGCACTAAGAAAAAATAGCCCTGTAATAAGTAAACCGTATTTAATAGCCTTCATGTAAGCTCCTTTTTAAATTACATAAATAGTACGTATTATCTAAATATAGATGGATATAAAGTTTGCTAGCCGATTAAAAAATTTTGCTATAGGATCATATTAATTCTAAAGCAATAAAAATGACCATAGCATGAAAATTTGGGTAGATGCAGACGCGTGTCCTGTTGTTATAAAAGAAATACTTTTTAGAGCTGCAGAGCGTATGAAAATCGAGACTATTTTAGTGGCTAATCACGCAATGCGTATTCCGCCGTCAAAATACATAAGCCGCGTTCAAGTATCGTCGGGGTTTGATGTAGCCGACGACGAAATAGTAAAACGTATTGAAAAAGGCGATTTAGTTATTACGGGCGATATTCCGCTAGCAAGTGAAGTAATTGATAACGGCGGGCAAGCACTCAACCCGCGTGGCGAGCTTTATACCACCGAGAATATCCGCTCAATACTTAACGTGCGAGACTTTATGGATACCATGCGCTCAAGTGGCGTAGAAATGAGTGGTGGGCCGCCGCCACTTAGCCAAACCGATCGCCAAAACTTTGCAAATAACCTCGACCGTATTTTAGCGCAAAACAAGGCTAACTAACTTGAATACCCAATTAGTTGGCTTAGGTGATACGCAATTTAGCGTGGCGGTATACGTAGCAAAAGCGCCGCCAATGCCGTTTTTTGAAACACTCGAATGCCTTGAGCCGGTTATAAATGAGCAAATAAATACCATAAACCAGCACTGTGGTAATGGTTGGCGCAAAGTGTTTAACGTGTACGCAAAAGTGCTATTTGCCCTGCCAAGTGAGCATTATTCATTTGCTAAACAAGCCCCTACTTGGCAACAATATCGCGATGAGTATTTACTGCAAAACAATAGTAAAACCGCCCTGCTATTTAGCGCGCCCAACATTACTATTACGTGTGCAAATAAAGCTGCTAGCAATAAAAACCAGTTACACATAATTGCAGGGCGTACGCACGCTAAAAACTTATTACAACAAGGTAAGTTACATGCGCAGTTTGATTGGCTTGACGACGAGTTTGCAATCGATACCAGTAACAACATTATTGTGTGCCCATATTTTGATTATAGACAGTTAAGTAATATAAAAATTGCGAGATTAAGCGAACTAGTCGCGCAGCTAAAAATCACTAAATAACACATTGTAAGGAACGACCATGGCCGGAATTTTAGAGTTAAACGAATTATTAAAATCAATGCAGCCAGCGCTTAAGCAAGGCGAGTATATTTTTTGTTGCTTAGCAGGCTCACTTGCCGATTATGTTCATTTAGAGCCACTTGCCACTTATGTTGAAGAGGAAGGGCTAACCCTTATTTTAAAAGCTAAAACCGCCGATAAAGCAGGTATTACTTACGAGGGTAAATATAATTTAATCACTCTTAACGTACATTCAAGTTTAGAGGCCGTTGGGCTAACTGCTGCGGTATCTGCAAAGCTAACTGAGCATGGCATTAGCGCTAATGTGGTTGCTGCGTTTTATCACGATCATATTTTTGTACAAACAGATAAAGCACAAGCTGCAATTAAAGCACTTGGAGAGATTGGTTAGGATTGCTGGCACAGCAACGATTTGAGTGATGTTAATATTAGAGCGTCGGGTGGCGCTTCGCTTAACCGACCTACGTATAAAAACACCGAGTTTGTTCACTCGGTGTTTTTATTGGTGCTAAATAGCGGGTGCTTGTTCAGCTTGTAAAACTTAAACTACATACCCACTAAAACCTAGCGCTTTAAAATAAAGTTTAGGAATGCCAAATTTGCACTCATTTAGTAGTTCGCTAAAGCGCATTCTATCAAGCGGGTAAAACTCATTTTCTAAGTCGTGCCCTGTTTGTGTTTTACCTGTTTCGGTTAAACCCAATTGCGCGCACGTTGTAAGCTGGGCTTCGCGCTCAAATGAAGTTTCAGGGCGCATTAAATCTGCAATATAAAGGTTGGCGTCTTTTTTAAGGCTTCCTTTAATCGCTTTTAGTAACTCTTTTTTATCGCCGTTATCTTGTACAAAATGCATTACCAATAAACATAAAACGGCATCGGCTTTAACCGATAATTTATTAACAGGTCCGTTATGAATATTAACGCGGCTTGCTATGCCTTGCTCATCAAATTGCTGCTTCGCGATAGCAAGCATATCGGCTGATGTATCTTGCGCGGTAAATTGCCATGTAGGGTTTAATGCAGCCAGTGCAAGCACTTCTTTGCCTGTGCCTGCCCCTACTACTAAAATATGCGCATTATCGCTTAGCGTTGCTTTTAGCTGTGCGTTAGTGAGCTGATGTAATAATTCATAACCAGGAACTAAACTGGTTATACGGCTATCGTATTGTGTTGCTTGCTCGCCTGTAAACGTTGGCATTGTATCTCCTTGTTTTCAGTAATGTTGCTTATAAAACTTCAACTGTGGAATATCCACCTGGCTTTTTGGCTACATGCACTTGAGTGGCTACACGCTCGCTCATTTGTGTTACGTGCGATATAACGCCTACTTTTCTGCCTTGTGCTTGCAAAGAATCCAAAGCGTCCATTGCAATGCTTAGGGTTTCGCTGTCTAACGTACCAAACCCTTCGTCAATAAACAAAGAATTGATTTGTACTTTGTTTGACGAAAGCGATGCTAAACCAAGTGCAAGTGCGAGCGATACTAAAAATGACTCCCCGCCTGAGAGTGTATTAACAGAGCGTTGCTCGTCGGCCATGTCGCGATCGATAATCGCAATGTCGAGCGTTTGCGCTATGGCGGTTAATTCGTAGCGTTTGTTGAGTGTTTTTAAATGGCTGTTGGCATAGTGCAGTAATATTTTTAACGTTTGTGTTTGCGCTAAGTTACGCATGGTTTTACCCGTTGCATCACCCAAGACTTTATTAAGCAAATGCCACTGTTCAACCAGCGTTTTAAGTTTAGTTAACTCAGCCTGCTTACCTTCAAGCGCTTTTGCGTTTTGGTTGTGTTGCTCAATAGCGGTATTAGTTGCTAGTAATGAATTTTGCAGCTGTGCTTGTTGCTCGTTTAAGCTACTTAGTTGCGTACTTAAAGCCTCTGCACTTTGCGTTGGTTTATCGCTACTGTTGTGTTTTTCAAGCGTAAGTTGCTGCTGTTTTAATGCGGCGTTTGCATCTGTTAGGGCTTGAGTTAACTGCTCGTGCTGAGTTAAATGCGCTTTAATAGTCTCGCTACTAAGCGTTAGTAAAATTTTGACCTGTTCGTGCGTTGCCTTGCTATATTGCGCTTTAAAGTCAGTAAACCACTGGTTATAACGTGCCTCAAGCGTTGCTAGCTCTTGGCTGTTTTCAAGTAAGCGTTGCTCTACATTTTTAAGCGTTATGGCGTGCTCATCTCGTTGTTTTATAGCGTCGTCATATGCTTTTTGACTCGCTTGAACCTGCGATTGCAGTTGCTCTTGCGCACTTGTGAGTTTTGCTTGGTAGTCGTCTGCGCTTATTTGCTCGTTATTAAATAAAGCTAAGCGCTCACTTTGCGTAGCGTTTAATAGCGCTTTAGCTTTTACAAACTCTTCTTTGAGTGCTTTTAACGATTGCTCGTTGTTACTTATAAGCGGTGTGAGCTGCTTTATTTGCTCATTAGCTGTGTCTTGACGTTTTTGGCTTTGCTCAAGTTGCATTTGAGTTTGCTGATACTGCGTAACTTGCTCGTGCAGCTCGGTAAGTTCAAGCGTATTGGCTTGTAGTTGCTGCCAAAAATCATTGTTTTCAAATTGATTATTAAGCGTTGTACCCAGCTCGTTAATTTGCGCACTTAGCTCGCTATGCTTACTCGTTAACTGGTTTTGGTTGTGTGTAAGCTCAAGGTGTTTATTACTAAGTTGCTGTTGTGCTTGCTGCTCAGCTTTAAGTGCTGCTAGTAGCTCATTTACTTTAGTTTGCAGTGTACGTTGGCGTTTTTGCTGCTCAAAGTATTGCGCTTTTTGCTCCGTTAATTGCTTATAAGTTACTTCAAGCTCATCAGGCGTTAAGTCGTTAAGCTCTGTGCGTGCGCCTTGCATGGTATTTTTAATGTCGAGCTGTTTAGCTTTTGCTGTTTGTATTATTTGCTCAAGTTGTCCGTGTTCAGCAGTTAATACGGCATGTTGAGTTTGGTGCTTATGCAGCTCGCTTTGTGCATGGTCAAATTGCTTTTTAGCTATATTAAAAGCATTTTCAAAATCAGTAATTAAGTTATTTAATTGCTGATTTTGATTTACCGCATACGGGTGCTCAGTTGCGCCGCACACTAAACAAGGCTCATTAGGGCGAAGCTCAGTGCGTAAATGCTCTACGTTCTCGCTGGCTCTTAGGCGCGCTTGGTTAAGTGCGTACTCTTTGCCTTTAAGCGCTTGCTCGCTGGTTATTAAATGCTGATTAAGTAAAACATGGGCTTGCTGGCTTTCATTTAACTGCTGATTAAGTACTTGTTGGCGTTGAGTGCTTTGTTTTAGTTCTGCGTTAAATTGCTTATAGCGCTCGCGCTGCTCTTTTAAGTAATCAATACTTTTTAGCTGCGCGTCGCAGTGCTCTGCATTAAATTCATTAAGCTGAGTATTTAATACCTGCAAAGCAGACTGCTCACCACTAAGTGCCACCTCGCACTGCTGCACTTTATTATTTTGTGTATTTAAAAGATCGCTCTGATTTGCAAGATCGCTATTAAGAGTTTGGCTTTGCGTGAGGTTTGCGGTTAATTGCTGCTGTGCATTTAAGTAGGTATTAAAACTTTGCTGATAGTAGCTCCAGTCTTTTGCTAAAACATGCAGCTGTGCATGCTCATTAAGCCATTGCTGGCTTTTAGCTGAGTCGGTATTAGCGAGATCAAGCTCATTATTGCTTTGTTTAAGCTGCTGTTTGAACTCATCTAATTGAGATTGCTCTTTGGTTATTTGCGACTCAGTACCTTTTACAGCTTGAGTTTGCAACGCAATGCTGCTGTCGAGCTCTCGCGCTTTAGCTATAACGGGCGCTGCATTTTGTTTTTGCTCATTGGCGTTATTAAGCAGCTCGGTATGCTTAGTAAGCGTGGTATTACGCTCGTTAATTACCGCTAAATGATCAACACTTTTAAGCGATGTTATTTGCTGATCCAACGCCGTATTTTGATCGGTTAACAAATTAAAACGGCTGCGGTTATCTTTTATTTCAAGCGCTTGTTTAGCTTGTTTTGCCTGCTCGCTTTGCTCAACGATACTTTCAAGCGCTGAGCTTGCTTGTTGCTGGGTTTGCTGTGCTTGCAGTAAGTTTTGCTCAAGTACTGTAGCTTGCTGATACCAGTTAAGTGCTTTTTCGGTTTTGGATAGCTCTTTTTTAGTGTGTTCGGTTTGTGCTTTTAAATCGGTTAACTTGGTTTGTTGTAGCTCAAGTTCTTCTGGTGCTAGCAAAGTATAGCTTTGAAGGCCTGCTTTAAGCGCTTCAAGCTTTGCTACTTGCTCTTTATGACGTTCAAAAATACGCACGCCAATACGGCTAAATTTATCGGTACCTGTTAAGCACTCTAAAAGTTGCGCTCGCTCATCGCCAGTGGCTTTTAAAAACGCAGCAAACTCATGTTGTGCTAAAAGTACGGCACGGGAGAACTGCTCAAAGTTAAGCCCTATTTTACTCTCGACTTCTTTTATTGTGTGGCTTTTGTCAGCTATAAGGGTTTCGTTTGGCAGGGTTACTAAAGTGTGCTCTGCTACTTTAAGTTTGCCTGTTACTTTTTTATGGGTCCGTGCAATTGTATAGCGCGCACGATAAAGCTGTTTATCTTGTCCTAAAAAGTCGACCTCGGCGTAGCCTTCCCATGTACCTCTGCGTAGCAAGTTTCGCGCATCATTAAGCTTAATGCTGTCGCCGTTAAACTCAATTAAGTTACCTTTATCACCGCGCAGCCTCGCTGTTTTTGTATAAAGGGCTAAACAAATGGCATCTAAAAAGGTACTTTTACCAGCGCCAGTATCGCCTGTTATCGCAAACAATCCTGCATCTTTTAATGGGGCTTTAGTAAAATCTATTTCAGCGTCAACTATTGAGGCTAAATTATGAATACGAACTGCGGTTATTTTCATAGTTGTTCTTGCTCCGTTAGCTCGTTTATCACGTCACTTAAAAGTGCTTTTAGCTCATCGGGTACACTTTGCCCTGCCATGTCTTTATCGTTTGCGAATGCTTGTTCTAATAGGTTTAGTGGGTTGAGCATTTCAACTTCGCTTAAATCTTCAAATACGGTGTTGTCGTCATTTTGCGCTGATTGCTCACGTACACGTTCAATACCACAAAATTTAATATGCTTACCTTCAAGTGCTTGTTCTATTTGTTCTCTGAATGTTGTGTCGGTATCGCTTGATTTAAGCTTTACACGTAAATAAGGCGCTATTGTATTTTGTGCAGTGTCGAGCGCTTTAATTTGCTCGCATAGTTCGCTTAATGGTACACACTCCCCTTTTGGTAAAATAATTACATCGGCAGAGCGCGGAATGTAAAGGGGGTTTACAGTTGTACTAATATGTTGTTTTTCATCAATAATAAACTCAACAACATTTACTTGGTGCGTGTAGTTACGTTCTGAAAACGACATAGGGATAGGTGTGCCGCTGTAGCGAATAACATCACTTTTAGCGACTTGTTGCGCTTTGTGTAAGTGCCCAAGGGCAACGTAGTTGGCTTGTTTACCAAATACATTGGCTGAAATAGACTCTTCACCACCTATTACTAAGTTACGCTCAGAATCACTTGAGATGTCCCCGCCCTTTGCGTGTAAATGCCCCATAACTATTAATGGTGAGTTTTGCTCGTTTATATTAGTAGCTTGCTCTAGTGCAAGTTCGTAAGCTTTTGAAACGCCTTGAGCATAACTAGGGCCGCTTTCGGTTTGGCTAAGTAAACTTACATCGCTTGCACGCAAAAATGGCATAGCGACGATTACAGCGCGTTTACCATTGGTATTTATGGTAATAACAGTTTCATCGGGTGTTGCGACATCAAAGCGCCCTACTACGTGAGTATCAAACTGTGCAAGTAATGGCTGAGCTGCCAAAATACGATTTGCAGAGTCGTGGTTACCCGCAATAATCACTACGTGTAATAGTGGGCATGCTTTTTTGGCGTCTTTAATAAATTGATAAAGCTGATTTTCGGCGCTAGCACTTGGTGTTGCTGTATGATAAATATCGCCCGCAACTAAAAGTAAGTCTATTTGTTGTTCAACAAGAGTGGCTAATAACCATGTAAAAAAAGCTTGATGTTCAACACGGCGATCGTGTTCGTAAAATTGTTGGCCAAGGTGCCAATCTGAGGTGTGGAGGACTTTCATGTCGCGCTCTTAATAAAACCGTAAGAGCGCCAATATACCCAAGGCTGTTAAAGATGCAAGCCTAAGGCATGCATTACGTTAGGTTAAACTGTACCAAGCTGAAAAAACAACCGGTAATGCTAAAAGTGCCATTAATAATGGAATTTTTAACGTTTTAGTTTGTTTTGCGTGTAGCGCCTTTAATGCATTAGTTTCGTTGCACGCTGCTACTTTATCGATATAAAAATAACCCGAATCGAGATACTGCTTACAGTTATTCTCACTTGCTGGAATCGCAATTAGTTCTTGTTGTTTTTTTAGGATGTAAAAATCCATAAGCCCACCGCATTTCTTGCTAGTAATCGATATTAATTTGAGGATAAATGTGACGAATTTATTTGCCTCAAATAAAAAGGTTGGCGATTTTAAATATAAACAGCACTAAAGATCAACCTAAAATTACACTATTTGTCATTTATCGTACAAATAGCGAATATTAATGAAGTTCGGCAATATTTGAGCCAATTATTTACTCGTTTCACTGTGTTTTTGTTCAGTGGAAAGGGCTTTTAGGCCATTTTACTTGTTGCGAATTAGTAATACTTATACGTAGGATTAATGGTTTACCTGGTAATGCCAAAGCAATACTTTTTTAGCAATATATATAAAACGAATAATATTTTTTAAGTTCTGGGACTTTGTATTTAACCGATCAAAACCATTATTAAAACCCAATTTTGTAAACCCCCTTTACAGTTTTTATCTATTCGTATTTTGTTACAAAATAATTGTATTTTTCAATCTAAAAAACTAAGTGAACATCACCCTAAAAATACGGTACTTGGTCGCTAATTTATTGAAGCTAACTGGTATATTTGTCAAAGTACGCTCACAAAATTATATTAGGACTAACAATGAAAAAAATAGGTCTTACGCTAAGTGCTTTTGTATTGCCATTCGCAATATCGAGTGCAGCTATGGCGTCTTCGGTTGAGCAAACAAAAGGTTCTTTTGTTGATAAATTTCGTCAATTAGACGAAGCACTTCCTACACCCAATGTTTATCGTAGTGCCGCTGGCGAACCAGGTGAAAAATACTGGCAGCAACGTGTAAACTACGATATTGATGTGAAGCTAGATGAAAAAAAGCACCGCATCACTGGTAGTCAAAGCATTGAATATAAAAATAACTCACCACATACGCTTAAATATTTATGGTTACAGTTAGATCAAAATATTTTTAAGAGTGACTCTATTGCCGAAACAACAAAAACATTTAAAAGCACTTTAGAAAGCTTACCAGCTCAAAAGCCCGCTAAATTAAGTTTAGGTGAATTACGTCGTCAGCAATTTATGAGCGACAACGAACTGGGTTATACAATCAGTGGCGTAAAAGATGACGATGGTAAAGAGCTACGCGTAACTGTAGTTGATACCTTAATGCGCATCGATTTAAACGAGCCATTAAAACCAGGTAAAGAAGTCGAATTTAGCATGAACTTTGCCTTCAACATTGTTGAAGAAGATGCAGTGGGTGCACGTTCTGGTTACGAGCACTTTGAAGAAGACGGCAACGACATATTCTTAATTGCTCAGTGGTTTCCTCGTTTAGCCGCTTATACCGATTACGAAGCATGGACAAACAAGCCGTTTTTAGGCTCTGGTGAGTTTACGCTTGAGTTTGGTGATTACGATGTTGAGATTACTGTTCCGGCAGATCACATTGTATCGGCAACAGGTAAACTTGATAACGCGAGCAAAGTACTTACAAGTACTCAGCGCAAACGTTTAAAGCAAGCTGAAACATCTAAGCGTCCTGTGTTTATTGTTAACGCAGAAGAAGCGCTAGAAAACGAAAAAGAAGGCACTGACAAAACTAAAACGTGGCACTTTAAAGCGCAAAACGTACGTGACTTTGCTTGGGCGTCGTCTCGTAAGTTTATGTGGGATGCAAAGGGTTATCAACAAGGTGGTGACGTTCAGCCTTTAGTTATGGCAATGTCGTTCTTCCCTAAAGAAGGTGGTGACTTATGGGAGAAGTACTCAACTGAAGCTGTAGTACACACAATGGAAGTGTACTCTAAGTATTCTTTTGACTACCCATACCCAACTGCGCAATCGGTAAATGGCCCTGTTGGCGGCATGGAATACCCAATGATTACCTTTAACGGCCCGCGTACTAAGTTACAAGATGATGGTACACGTACTTATTCTCAAGCTGAAAAGCGCTTTTTACTTGGCGTAGTTATTCATGAAGTGGGTCATATTTACTTTCCAATGATTGTTAACTCAGATGAGCGCCAATGGACGTGGATGGATGAAGGCTTAAATAGCTTTTTAGATGGCGTTGCTGGTCGTGAATGGGATCCTACTATTCCTTGGGGTGTTGAGCCTCGCGATATAGTGAGCTACATGAAGTCTGAAAACCAAGTACCTGTTATGACTCAGTCAGACAGTGTATTACGCTTAGGTCCTAATGCTTATACTAAACCTGCAGCAGCCCTTAATATTTTACGTGAAGTAATTTTAGGCCGTGACTTATTCGACTTCGCATTTAAAGAGTATGCTCAGCGCTGGAAATACAAGCGCCCTACTCCAGCTGATTTTTTCCGTACAATGGAAGAAGCCTCTGGTGTTGATTTAGATTGGTTTTGGCGTGGCTGGTTTTACACCACAGACCATGTAGATATCTCTTTAGATAAAGTATATCAACTACGTTTAGACACTAAAAACCCTGATATTGATTACAGCCGTTTACGTGATATTGAAGCAGACAAACCTACTTCATTATTTGTTGAGCGTAACCGCGCACAAGGTAAAAAAACATGGGTTGAGAAAAACTCTGATGTTACCGATTTTTATGACGAAAACGACCGTTTTACTGTAACCAATAAAGAACGTAACTCGTACAATAAGTTTTTAAAAGGCTTAGAGCCGTGGGAGCGTAAAACGCTTGAGCGTGCTTTAGAAGAAGATAAAAACTATTACGTTATGGAATTTTCAAACCTTGGTGGTTTGGTAATGCCTATTTTATTAGAGCTAACATATGAAGATGGCACTAAAGAAGAGCGCTATATTCCTGCTGAAATTTGGCGTCGTAATTATAAAAACGTTCAAAAGCTGATTGTTACCGATAAAAACAAACCGCTTGTATCAGTTACTGTTGACCCAGGCTGGGAAACAGCTGACGTAGATGTTGAAAACAATAACTACCCTCGTCGTATTATTCCTTCACGTATTGAAGTGTTTAAAAAGGAAAAGAGTAAAGCTAAAGTTAGTCGCGATATCATGCAAGATATTAAAACTGAGCTTAAAACTGATGAGAAGAAAGACGAAAAGGATGACGGTGAGGAGCAGCAATAATGCGCTTTTTGCTTATTATTGTTTGCCTTTTAGTTGCTGCGCCAAGTATGGCGCATCAACTAAAGTCGTCAGTTACAACCGTGCTTTTTAATAAACGAACGCATAATGTTGAATTAATGCATCGCTTTTATTTACATGATACCGAACACGCCGTAGGAACATTGTTTAAAGGCAAAATTGATATTATTAGTAATAAAGCCGACCAACAACGTTTTGCTAAGTATGTTGAATCGCATGTTGCTCTACAAACGTTAAGTGGCGAACCTTTACCACTTAGCTTTGTAGGGGCACAAGTTGATGGTAAGTTTTTTTGGGTTTACCAAGAAGCACCAATTCCTGAAAATATTGAAGGAATTAAAATGAGTAATGGCGCACTTCGTGATTTATGGCCATCTCAGGTAAATATGGTAAACGTTGAGGGCAAAGGTAAGATTAAAACTTTAAACTTTGCTCAAGATGATACTTGGCTCGAAGCCCGCTTTGAGCAAAATTAATATTTAAAACTTCCCCAACCGACGCGCACAGCAGTTTATGTGCGCGTTTTCTTCATACGTTTAAACTGCGTTCATGTTTGATCTGTTATTTGTAAATTTACGTAAAATTTGTGAGTTCAATTTGTATATTTACCTTTTTTTGCGCATGATATATCAAGCACTTAAATTACTTTGTTATCAATAGATTGATAATGGTGCGTATTAATATTTAAATATAGTTAGTTTCATTTATCCCTTTGTATTTACCGGCCTAGGGCATAAGCAGTAGAGAATTTTATGTTTAAATTTCATTTAGTAATAACTAAATTCAGGGAATGATATGACTACTCAGGTTGAGGCTATTTTTGGAGTGATTTTTGATTTAGATGGAACATTGGTTTCATCAGAATTAGATTTTGCATTAATAAAGGCCCAAATAGGTTGCCCTTGCGAGCAAGACTTACTTGATTACATTGCTCAGTTGCCCTCACCGTATATGCGTGAAGAGGCAATGAATATAGTTCACCAACACGAATTAATAGATGCACAACATGCCAGTATATTACCTGGTGTGAGTGAAGCTATTCATGCTTTAAAGTCTAAAAATATTCCGATGGCGATTGTTACTCGCAATTTTGATAAAGCAGCGGCAATTAAATTACAAAATAATCCACTCCCTATCAGCACAGTTTTAACGCGAAGCGATGCCCCAGCAAAGCCAGATCCCAGCGCTTTAAATGCCATTGCTACACTTTGGAACATTAACGCCAGAAATTTACTTTATGTAGGCGATTACCTTTACGACATTCAAGCTGCGCACAATGCAAATATGCGCGCGTGTTTATACGCTCCAGAGTCAACGCCTGCTTATGCCGATCAGGCAGATTACGTTTTACATGACTTTGTTGAATTAGTGACATTAGTTGAGAGTTATTCTGAAAAAATAGAGTTATGTTAAATAGCGTACTATTAAATTTATTTAAGAATAAGTGCTACGTTATTTAAATTACAAAATAACGTTTGTTCCTAGCCCAATACGTTTTGAATTGGTAAAATACCGCAAAACGTAACGTATTCATTAGGGGCACAAAATGGGCAGAGCATTTGTAGTTCGTCAAAGTTCTATGATCAAAACAGCCAATGCAAAAACAAAAGTAAACTCAAAGTATGGTAAAGAGATTTACGTTGCAGCAAAAAGTGGCGATCCCGATCCCGAAGTAAATCAAACACTACGCCGTCTAATCGAAAAAGCTAAAAAAGACCAAGTACCCGCACACGTTATTGAAAAAGCAATTGAAAAAGCAGCCGGTGGCGCAGGGGAAGATTACTCTGTTGCCCGTTACGAAGGCTATGGTCCTGGTAATTGCATGGTTATAGTTGACTGTTTAACTGACAATCCGAACCGTACAATTAAAGATGTACGCTTACCGTTTACTAAAACAGACTCAAAAATTGGTACTCCTGGCTGCGTAGCACATATGTTTGATCATTATGCGGTACTTGGCTTTGCGGGTGATGACGACGAAATAGTATTAGAAGCATTAATGATGGCTGATGTTGATGTTAGCGATGTTGAAGCCGAGGACGGTAAAATATCGGTATTTGCACCACCAACAGAATATTTTAAAGCTAAAACTGCCCTTGAAGACGCATTTGAAGGCATTAACTTTGAAGTAGACGAAATTACGTTTATTCCTCAAGTTAATATTGAAATTGAAGACGAAGAAGTTATTGCTAACTTTGATAAGTTTATAAATATGCTTGAAGATTGTGACGATGTACAAAATATTTATCACAATGCCATTGTAAAAAATTAGATTTAATTAGCTAAAGCTTTAAAAAGCGTGTTTTGTGTATGCAAAACACGTTTTTTTACGTTTGAATAAATGTTAGATATTCATGTGTATTATCTATATACCTTTAAAATGCCTTAAAAGTGATGTTATTCTAATTTTAGGCGATAAAAAACCAGCTTAAAAGCTGGTTTAGCACTTAATCTGAACTTTGCTTAAGCGGTTAAAGCGTATTCGTTTTTTGTGCTTTATATTTTATACGGTAGCTATGTAGCAGTGGTTCAGTGTAACCACTAGGTTGTGTTACCCCCTCCAAAACCAGTGCAAGTGCAGCTTGAAACGCAATGCTGTTATTAAGGGTTTCTTCGTTTATTGCCATGGGTGTATACGCAGTGTCGTGCTCGTTTTGACCATCAACTACTTTGGCCATTTTAGCCATTGTTGATTTTATTTGCGCCTGTGAACACACGCCATTTAGCAACCAATTAGCCATATGCTGGCTTGAAATACGCAGTGTTGCTCTGTCTTCCATTAGCCCGATATGGTTAATGTCGGGTACTTTTGAGCAGCCAACGCCTTGATCAATCCAACGTACAACGTAACCTAAAATGCCTTGTGCGTTGTTTTCAAGCTCGCTTTGAATATCTTCTTTTGAAAGCCTTTTAGGGTCTGCCATTAGCGGCGGTGTAAGCAGGTCATTAAGGCTAGCAATAGTACGTTTAGCAATACTTTGCTGCTCAGTAAATACGTTTACATCGTGATAATGCATTGCATGAAGCGTAGCCGCAGTAGGGGAGGGCACCCATGCTGTATTAGCGCCTGATTTAGGGTGAGCTTGTTTTTGCTCCATCATTAATGCCATTTTATCTGGCATTGGCCACATGCCTTTACCTATTTGTGCTTTATGACTTAAGCCACAAGCAAGACCTATATCAACGTTGCGATCTTCATATGCGCTTATCCATGGTTGCTGCTTAATCTGTGCTTTTGGAAGCACAACACCCGCTTGCATAGAGGTATGAATTTCATCGCCTGTGCGGTCTAAAAATCCAGTATTTATAAATACAACACGCTCTTTAGCTGCATAAATACAGGCTTTTAGGTTTACAGAAGTACGGCGTTCTTCATCCATAATACCAATTTTAAGCGTGTTTTTAGGTAAGCTTAGCGCTTCCTCTACTAAGCTAAATAAAGTGTTAGTAAACGCTACCTCTTCAGGGCCATGCATTTTTGGTTTTACTATATTAATACTTTGCGCGCTGGTATTTTTAATACCTGTTTTTTTATTTAGGTCGTGCAGGGCAGCGGTGGCAGTAAACATCGCATCCATAATGCCTTCAAATACCGGTTGATTGTACACATCGGTAATAGCAGGGTTCGTCATTAAATGACCAACGTTTCTAACAAACATCATGCTACGGCCTTTTAAAGTAACGGTGCCGCCATCGAGTGCTGTGTATGTTTTATCACTTTGCAGAGTGCGCTCTACAGTTTTATCGCCTTTTTTAAACGATTCAACTAGGTTACCTTGCATCAAACCAAGCCAATTTTTATAAACTTGTACTTTATCTTCTGCATCTACCGCAGCTACAGAATCTTCACAATCCATAATGGTTGTAAGCGCGGCCTCTAACACGACATCTTTTAAGCCTGCTTTATCTGCTTGGCCAATAATGTGGTGGTGATCGATATGTAGCTCTATGTGTAAATCATTGTTTTTTAATAACACTACGGTTGGGTTTTGTGCTTCACCTTGATAGCCAATAAGCTGAGATGGGTTAGCTAATGTGGTTTGAGAGCTATCACGTAACGTAATTAAAAGTGCGCCATCTACTACTGAATAATTAGTACTTTCTATATGCGAGCCATTAGTGAGCGGCAATGCTTTATCTAAAAACTGGCGAGCGTAGGCCATTACCTTAAAACCACGAACAGGATTGTAGGTATTGCTTTTTTCGGCTCCATCGTCTTCGCTTAACACATCTGTACCGTATAAAGCGTCGTATAACGAACCCCAACGTGCGTTAGCGGCATTAAGTGCAAAGCGTGCGTTACTGACGGGCACAACCAACTGAGGACCTGCTGTAAGGGCTACTTCGGGTTCTACATTTTGGGTTTCAATTTCAAAGTTGGTAGGCTCTTTAACTAAATAGCCAATATCTTGCAAAAAGGCATGGTACTTAACGCTATCCCACGTTTTATTAGCAAGATGGTAGTCATCTATTTGCTGTTGAAGCAATTCTCGCTTTTCAAGCAGTGCCTTATTTGTAGGGGTAAGTGTTTGAACTATATGTGCAAAGCTTTGCCAAAATTGATGCTCACTTAAGTGAGTGCCTGGTAGTAATTGATTTTTAACAAAATCAGCGAGTTGTGTGTCTACGCTAAGTCCTGAATGTGTGAGAGTGTGGGACATAATTGCCTTCCTTAAACGGTCGCGATGTTGTTGTGTGCTTGTGCGTTAAGGCAACAATAACTCAAAAAGGCAATGTTGAGTGCTTTTTAGCCATTCACAAAATATATAGCCACAATAACAACTATAAATTTACTAAATCTAGAAAAGGAGCCTAATGTTGAATCAAGCGAAACGGAGCACACACTCCTAGCCACTCTCACAACATTAAAATAATTTATACCAATCTGCTTATATATGGGGTCTATTTAACGTTAAGAAAATTACGCTAGAGCTAGGCAAAAATTTTTGTATCTAGTTATTCTAAATAAAAAATTTTTAACGACGTTATAGTGCAATTTAATTCGTTAAATTGATCAAAGATTTATGCAGGTTGGTATTACACACTCGTTCGAAGGATTTTATTATGACAACATATCAACGCGAAACAGACACACTCTCTACTCTTTGCCAATCACAAGGCAGCGCATGGAAAGCTATTAACCCTGAATACGCAAGCCGTATGCGTTTACAAAACCGTTTTCGTACAGGGATTGAAATTGCGCAATACACAGCAGACGTTATGCGTGAAGATATGGCTGCATATGACGCCGACACAAGCCTGTACACCCAATCTTTAGGGTGTTGGCATGGCTTTACTGCCCAACAAATGATGATGGCTATTAAGCGCCATCAAAAAACAACTAAACGCAGCTATGTATACTTAAGTGGCTGGATGGTTGCAGCACTTCGCTCTGCATTTGGTCCGCTGCCAGATCAAAGCATGCACGAAAAAACATCGGTACCTGCATTAATTGAAGAAATTTACACATTTTTAAAGCAAGCTGATGCACGTGAACTAGACCACTTGTTTAACGACCTAGATGCAGCAAAAGCGAATGGCGGCGATGTTCAAGCTGTTATTGATAAAATAGACAACTTTGAAACTCATGTTGTGCCAATTATTGCTGATATTGACGCAGGTTTTGGTAACGAAGAAGCAACTTACTTACTGGCTAAAAAAATGATTGAAGCCGGTGCGTGTGCCATTCAAATAGAAAACCAAGTATCTGACGCCAAACAATGTGGTCACCAAGCGGGTAAAGTGACCGTTCCACACGAAGACTTTTTAGCAAAGATTAACGCAGTACGTTACGCCTTTTTAGAACTTGGTATTGATAACGGTATTATTGTGGCACGTACAGATTCATTAGGTGCAAGCCTTACTCAAAAAGTACCTGTGTCGCAAACACCAGGTGACTTAGCAAGCCAATACAATGCATTTTTAGAAACGACGCCAATTAACGGTGTTGATGACTTAAATGAAGGCGACACAGCAATGAAAATTAATGGCCAGTTATGTAAACCAACTCGCCTAGATAACGGTTTATTTCAATTCCGCGAAGGCACTGAAAAAGACCGCGTAGTACTAGATTGTATTACGAGCTTGCAGTCGGGCGCTGATTTACTGTGGATTGAAACAGAAAAACCTCATGTTAAGCAAATTGCAGAACTGGTAAATCGTGTTAAAGAACACGTGCCAAATGCAAAACTGGTATACAACAACTCGCCTTCGTTTAACTGGACGCTTAAGTTTCGTGAGCAAGTATATCAAGAGTGGGAAGAAGCAGGCCGTGACCTTAGTGCTTACCCAAGCCTTGGCGACAATAAAGGCCTTATGGCACCAGAAATGGATGCAACAGAACTTGCGCAAGCAGCCGATTTACTAGTGCAAAACTTCCAGCGCGATGGCGCACGTGAAGCAGGTATTTTCCATCACTTAATTACTCTGCCTACGTACCATACAGCTGCGTTGAGCACTGATATTTTGTCTGAAGGTTATTTTGGCGATATGGGTATGCTGGCTTATGTACGTGATGTACAACGCCAAGAAATTCGCCGTGAGCAAGCTTCTGTTAAGCACCAAGACCTAGCAGGGTCTAACATGGGCGATACACACAAAGAATACTTCTCTGGTGATAACGCGCTAAAAGCCGGTGGTGAAGATAACACCATGAACCAGTTTTAATTCCTAACTAGATAGTGTTACTCAAGGGCCAATAGGCCCTTTTTTATTGCTTTAAGTAAAGTTAGAACATTGAAGCATAATTACAGATCAGACTTTAACTAGGGCGTGTTGATCTTTGTGGATTGAAATTTATTCAATCTAGGGGCGATTAAATCGCGGCGCGAGGTTTGTAACCTAGTGGGCTAAGTAAAAACCGAGCAACAAAGAGTTTATCGCCCCTAGAAAGAACCCAAAGGGCAGCGCATGTTTGGTATTTATGCTACGTTATCGCCTATTCATGGGGAATAACCACACTACATAGGCTCCGCCTTGCCTAAAAACCAAACATACTGCTGCAAATTAACCCACCAAAGTTCAACACGCCCTTGCCAAATCATGTTGGATCACTATTTAACTACCTGAGTGAATTTACAGATCAGAGTTTAACTAACCTTTCATAAAACAGCATATTTGGGGTGATTTTGCTGTAAAAAGCGTTTACAACAACTTTAAAAGGCAGGTAAGTGACTGATTTTTGCTTTAATAGGCAAACTTAGCGAATTTATAAACCGATTTTTTACTAACTTCTCTGTGCTATAAAACAAAATTTTACTAACTGATAGGCTATAAACAGTGACTCAAACCGATTTTTTACCAACTCAAGTTACAAAAAATGCTATAAACCGAAATTTTACTAACTGAAGTTTTAGCTAAGTCCGATATTTAACTGTCACAGAAGTGTAAAGGGGGTTTACAGTTTGAATATTAAGGCGGTAAATACAAAAGCCACTTATTTGAAGTGGCTTTTATTTGAGCTATAAATTTATTACCCAGAGTTTATTTAGTGTGTTTATCAAACCACCATTGAATATAAGCTACTTTAGTCATTAAGTTTGATGGGCGAGCTGTAATACCATGCGATGCATTAGGAATGCGCACCATTGCAGTATCAACGCCTTGTAGTTTTAATGCCTGATAAAACTGCTCAGTTTCTGATATTGGTGTACGGTAGTCAGATTCGCCAGTGAGCAACATAGTAGGAGTTTTAACGTTTCCAACATAACTAATAGGCGAGCGCTTCATGTAATGCTCGATGTGATCCCACGGTTTACCCGGAAACCAGTAATCAGCAAAAAACGGGTAAAAATCGGCAGTTAGTACAAAGCTGATCCAATTAATAACAGGCTTAGCAACTACAGCCGCAGCAAAGCGATCGGTATGACCTACAATCCAAGCTGTTAGTACGCCACCGCCAGAGCCACCGGTTACAAACAATTTAGACTCGTCAATAAAGCCTTTCGCTATTAGCGCATCAACGCCAGTCATTAAGTCATCAAAATCGTTACTTGGGTAATTGTGATGAATAGTTTGTGCAAACTCTTTACCGTATGAATCACTGCCACGTGGGTTCATGTATAAAACGACATTTCCTTTGGCTGCAAACAGCTGAATTTCAGCGCTAAAGTGTGGACCGTAATTAGCTACTGGACCGCCATGTATTTCTAGTATTAGCGGATATTTTTTGCTGCGGTCAAATTCTGGTGGGTAAGCAATCCATCCCTGAATAGGTAACTCATCGTGACTTGATTTAATCCAAATTTCTTCCACTTTAGCCAAAGCTTTGTCGCCCAATGCATCTGCATTAAGGGTAGTTAAACGCTGCGCGTTACCGCGTTTAATTGTTGCTATATCAGCAGGGCGCTGAGTATCGGCAAGGGTAAAGGCTACTTCGCCATCTTCGCTTACATCAAAGTCGCCACCAGAATAAGGGCGACCAAAGGCAACACTGCCAATTTGGGTTGTTATTATTTTACGCTTGCCGCTGCGTGGTTGATAGGCGAGGGCAGTTTGACCTTTATCTGCATAGCTAAAGTATATGCCTTTTGAGTTTGCACTCCATTTTATTTGACCTACGCTACGATCAAAATCTGGCGTTAAGCTAGTTGTGTTACCTGTTTTTAAATCACGAATATAAAGCTGAGCGTTTTCGTAGTTAGTGCGTTTATCATCGTAACCTGTGTACGCTAAGTAACGACCATCGGGCGATACTTTAGGCTGCTCGTCAGGTCCGTTTCGGTCAGTAATTTTAGTTATATTTTGTGTGGCTAACTCGAGTTGATAGATTTCACTGTTTGTGGGTTTTAGCTGGTTGTTTGTGTGCCTGTTCGCAGAAAAATAAAGCGACTTACCATCGTTACTAAAACTTACATCGCCTGCGTTATCAAATTCATCATGAGTGAGTTGTTTGGCATTACCACCGTTAGCGTCTATGGAAAATAATTGGCTAAAACCTTTTTGCGTATAACCGCCACCATCTGAGCGATAATAAACATCATCGATGAATTTAGCGGGCTCTGCCCACGTTGCATCTTTTGGTTTGCCCGGTAAGCTTACTGGCGCTGAAGTAGCGCTTGGAACAAACATGCTAAATATTAGCTGACTAGAATCAGGGCTCCATGTAACCGCACGTGGGCTATTAGTCAGATTACTAATTTTTGCCATAGCACCTGTTTTAAGCCATTTAATATATATTTGGCTGCTGCCGTCGCGAGTTGATATAAACGCAAGGCGTTGACCATCAGGAGAGAGTACTGGCGAATAATCCATATGCACGCCAGAGGTTAGCGGCTGCATTTGTTTGGTTTTGTAATCAACAGACCAAATATTACCAACTTTGCGATCTGTTTTTATATCCATGCGGTTACGCACAAAATAAACAGTTTTACCGTCTTCGGTTATATCTATTTGATTGGCATATTCTAAATTAAACACGTCTTGCAGTTGTAGTGTATTTGTTTCAGCGTAGGCTAAATTGCTACAGCCTAAAATGAGGCTAAGTGTTAAAAGCTTTTTCATTTTAATCCCTGTTGTTACTTTTTTAATTTGCTAAGTAGTTATATGTTAGGGATTATTAAATTAACAGTAGGATGCGATGAAGCTCTTATTTAACTCTATGAGTTAAAGCTGTAAAGGGGGTTTACAGCTTCTCTTTGAGGTTGTGTAAAAGTTTAGTTAGCTGAGTTACAAAGGGCTTTTATATCTTTTATAAGCGCTATGCCATCAGCGTTGTCGCCATGTACGCATAAGCTATGGGCGTTGAGCGTTAGTTTTTTTCCAGTTCGTGTTGTCACGCTGCCATCGGATAAAAGCTGAGTTACTTGTTTTAGTAATGCAGCTTTATTGTGAACACTACCCTCAAGTGTTCGTGATACTAAATGCCCGTCGTCGGTGTACTGTCTATCGGCAAATGCCTCGAGTACTAGATCAACTCCTGAGCCTTTAGCTATTTGAATGTGCTTATTGGCATTTTTAGTCGCTAAGACCATTAGTTTCAAATCTATTGGGTAGCTGGCAATTGCATTTATAACGGTTTGTAATATTTGCTCATCAGCCATCATGTCGTTATAAAGTGCGCCATGCGGTTTAACATAGCTAAGTGTTAAACCTTGTACTTTTGCCATGCCCTCAATAGCGGCTATTTGATAATGCAGGCAATTTGTAAGCTCTTTTTCGCTAAGTACCATTGAGCGCCTACCAAAGCCTTGCTTATCTGGGTAGCTTGGGTGAGCACCAATTTGTACGTTATGTTGCTTGGCAAGTACAAGAGTGTTTGTCATTACGTCGGCATCACCTGCATGGAACCCACACGCAATATTAGCCATATCAATATGTGGCATAACGTCATCGTCTAGCCCCATTTTCCACACGCCAAAGCTTTCGCCTAAATCACAATTGAGTTTCATATTAGTGCGCCTTTTGCGGTTTTATTGTGACAGGTAATACGCCGTTAGCCGTTGCTTCTCCTAGTAACACTTTTGCAAGTGCGGTAAAAGCAGGACCAGATACAATATCATTTTTATCTACATCAATATTATATGCATACGATGCAAGTACAGCATTTGCATAATTGCCAAATTTAGCAATGTCGTAAGGCGCTCTTAGGCTTATAAAAACAGTGCTTTTGTTTTCTTCTTTTGCCATATTTAATAATGACTCAAATGCTTTTGGTTGCTCTGCATTATTAAGTGCAAAATTAGGATCGTCTTTTAAATCATCCATACCGCCAATTTCTACCGCACTTTGATTAGGTGTTGCATTGCCGGCTATAACTACATCAGCAGCGTGTATTTGTGCTTTTGCGAGTGCAGGGTCGAACCCTTGTAAGCTACTACAGCTATAAGTGAATTTTTGCTGGCTGATAGCTTTAATCGCTTGCTGCATTGCCATACATTTACGCGTGTCGGGCATAATAATATGAACATTACTTCCTGCTTTTAAATTAAGCGGCAAAGTACTGTTATTATTTTTAACCTGCGTTATTGCCTCAACAGCAAGCTGCGCTTCTATTTCGCGATGTGCTGCACTGCCGATTGTTTGCTTTGCATTTATGAGCGCGGTAATAGGGTCAAAATTAGTGCTTAACCTAAATTTATTTTTAAGCGTAATTATACGCATCGCTGATTGTGCTATTTCTTGCTCATCAAGTTGGTTTGATTTAACCGCTGCAACAAGCTCTTTAATAAGGTCATCGAGCTTGTTTAAATCATCCGGTGTTCTAATTTCAACGGGCATTAGGGCAATGTCAGCTCCAGCTGAAAATGTATTTATTACCGCTTGAGTTGGTGTAAAAAAGTTACTAATGCCAGCCATATCAAGCGCATCAGTTACTACAACACCTTGGTAATTAAGCTCACCACGTAAAATATCAGTAATGATTGCGCGCGACATTGTTGCCGGTTTTATCATAGTTTTGCCATTAACACTTATGAACGTTGTGCTATCGAGCGCTGGGTATTGAATATGCGCCGTCATTATCATGCCTGGGTTTTGCTTGGCGATAATGTGCTTAAACGGTGCTAGGTCTTGCTCGTAAATAACTTCTTTTGCATGGTTTACTTTAGGCAAACCTGTATGGCTATCTACGTTTGTATCGCCGTGGCCCGGGAAGTGCTTTAACGAGGTAATAACACCGTTGTTCTCAAATCCTGCAACCTGTGCGGCGCCCAATTTACTCACTAATGCTGGATTTTCACCAAACGAGCGTACGTTAATAACAGGGTTATCAGGGTTCATGTTTACATCAACCGTAGGCGCGTAATTTACATTGATACCCAGCGAGTTTAGTTCTTTAGATATAACAGTTGCTGTTTTTGTCGCAAAGCTCGTACCGTGTTTTTTGTAGGTTGCGCCAATCGACATATTACCGGTAAATGATGTAGCAACATCGCGTGGTAACCGTGCTACACGTCCGCCTTCTTGATCTATTGATATAAATAGCGGCAGCTTACTACTGGATTTACTTGCAGCTGTTTGCAATTGGCTATTAAGCGTAATGGTTTGTTCTATTGATTGGGTATTTTCAGAAAATAAAATAACTCCACCAATATCGTATTTAGCAATAGCGGTAGCAAGCTCATTAGGTAACTCGGTCATTGGAGTTCGGCATTTATTACTTGCTCCTTGCTGGCAAAAGTAGCGAAAGTCGAGTATTAACTTTTGCCCAAGTTGTTGTTCAAGAGAAAGCACGGGTTTAGCAAACGAGGATTGTAATGGCATTAAACACCCAGATAAAAAAACGATAGACGGTACAATACACTTATTTAGCAAAACACACTCCAAGGCTAAAAAGTAGATAAATGTATGCAGCTTAACTACTTTTTAAAGTAACTGCAAAATAAGGTTTTCTTTACAAAAACCATTAACGTATTGTAAAAATTGAAGATAAATTATAGTTTTGAACTTAGTGAAAAGTTATATTTTTTCTGGCTTTATTGATATTAGATAATAAATTTTTAATAGGGTGTAATTGCAGGCTTTATGCTCAATTATAGGTGCAAGTATTGAATGCCTCATACTTAGGATGGCATTCATTTTCGAAAGAATTATTAATAGCCTTAATCTTCGATTTCTTATTTTTCATTTAACGATTACAGCCTTTATTAGTACTTTAGTAAGTCGCTTTTATTCTACCTACCAAGCACAAAAGGAGCAGTTAAAAACGTACACTAAAAATAACTATGCCTGCGCTAATAAACTAGCATCAACAACTTATACTCTTTAGAATCAGCAATGCAATAACCTGCCTATTCAACTAAAAATCATCTTGAAAAGACAATATTGTGGCGCGTTTAGGTAGAGAAGAGTTTGTATTTTTTACCTAATAACAGCAAAGTGCGCGCAAACATAGCAGAGCGATTGCGTCAAGCCGTTGAGTCTATAAATACGTAAACTATTGGATTTATAATAACTCCTATTGGCATTGCAACTTGGTCTGAGCATAGTAACGAAATAGACCAAGTTTACAAATGTGCTGACAAAGTACTTTACCATGTTAATAATATGGTAGTGATAAGTGCATTGTTGCTGATTAAAAATGTGTTTCGATAGGTGAGTAATCAATTGCAACTTCTACATTGCTCACTGAGCTATAGTTGTTTAGATCTTTAGATAATCCTGCAATATCAACATCCTTTTCAACAAGTAATGTGTAATTGTGAGCTGTCGACTTAACTAACTCATAATTATTTTTTAACTCATCAGGCAAAGAATCGGTATTTAATGTAATGGTAAGAGTACCTGTTACTACACCTTTTTGCTTTAAGTTCTGATTATAAATAACGTCGCCTTTAAATAACTGCTCAGAGTTAAAAATAAGCTTATCACCAGATGAATTTATGCTTTTAGATGCTTTTTTCATAATACCTTGACTGCTTTCTTTTTTAGGGAAAATAGTGTCAGTTTTCTGGTTCTTAGATGGTTCTTTTATAATGATTTCTGCTGTTTTAGGTAGCGCCTGAGAGTTGTTAACCTCTGTTTTTTCACTGTTATTACATGCAGATAGTAATAAAGCTGCAATTATTGGCACTGAACTTGTAAAAATTATTTTTTGCATTCGTTTACCTTTGTTTACTTTTCTCTAAATTTAAAGCTATTCAGCTTCATTCAAGTATGTATATTAACAACTTAACTATGCGTTTACATAAAATAATCAATTAAAAAACATTAAGTGTTTTAATATAATAAATACAAACAGGTGGATACATGTCTCAATTTAAATTAACAACTATTGCCATGGTTGTAGCATCAACATTAGCAGCAGGTGAGCTAACCGCCGCTGAACAAACTCGATTTTATGATGTAAGTGCTACAAATGCAGTTACTCAGGGTACTTCTTTAGCTGCTGTTCAGCAGAGAACCTTAGCCGAACGCGCCACTGTATCGGGTCAAAAATCTATTTACGATGCACAAATGGGTAAAGCAACATTTTTATGGCAAGCAATAGGTCAGCGTAAGCCTGACATGGCTTTAATCGCAGCTGATAACCGTAATCAATATGCTGCTGACTTTTATATTGAAACTTTAACAGGTATTAGTAATCGTAAAACAACAGCATCTTCTGCTGTTATGGTTGATTTATCAGAGCAAAAACGTGGTTCTATTAGTGCTAAATATAAACAACAAGTAAACGGTGTAGAAGTTTTTAACCGCGAATACAACTTGTTAATGGATAAAGAGTACAACCTAGTAGCAAGCTCGGGTTATTTTGCTGATACGTCGTCATCTAAAAATAAACTTGCTGCATTAACGGGTTTTGTAAGCTCTGAGCAAAGTATAAAAAAAGCATTTAGTGAATTAGCAAATATTGATGTCTCACTTCGTAAAATTGGTAATGAAGGTGGATATGCAAAATATGAGGCTAAATCATTAGATGACTCTAAGATTGTTTTAGGTACACCACGTGCAAAAGAAGTGTTTTTTGAAGTTGCAGGCGAGCTTAAATCTGCTTACTACATTGAAGTAGAAGTAGCAGAAGTTGGCTCTTTAGAAAGTGACTACTTTAGTTATGTAGTAGATTCGAATAACAGCAAAGTATATTTTGCGAAAGATTTGAAATCTCATGCAGCTGACTTTAATTACCGTGTTTACGCTAACCAAGATGGCTACCCAATGGAAAGCCCGCACGGTGACGTAATTCCTGCAGATGGCCCAGGGCAAGTAGACGAGACTGAGATTTTAGACGCGCCAATGGTATCTCTATCTTACTACAGTAAACTAAGCACAATGGACCCATGGTTAGCTGATGATGCAACGACAACATCAGGTAATAACGTATTTGCTTACGCAGATGTGGTTGCACCTCAAGACTTTAGTGAAGGTGACTTTACTGCTGAAACAACAGCAGACTTCACATTTGACTACCCTTATAAAGTAGATGAAGTTGCAAATAGCTACGCAAACCGTAAAGCGGCTATTGTTAACTTGTTTTATATGAATAACTTTTTACATGATTTTTTCTATGATCATGGTTTTGATGAAACGTCAAATGTAGCTCAAGTATCTAACTTTGGTCGTGGCGGCGTAGAAGGTGACCCGATTGAAGCACAGGCTCAAGATAACTCAGGTCGTAATAACGCAAATATGTCTACGCCAGCTGATGGTGCTAGCCCACGTATGCAAATGTACTTGTACAACAGTAAAGATGCCGTTGTTGGTGTAGATTTTGGTATTACTGTAACTTCACATGACTCTTTAGGCCTTTTAGCTTCAACAAAAGAATCTGGCTTTGGTAAATACCAATTCAGTGATGTGGCTGCAGAAGTTGTTCGTTTAGATGATGGAAATACAGTAGATTCAACAAGCGTGAATGATGGTTGTGAGCCTGCTATAAATGCAGCTGAACTAGCGGGTAAAATTGCAATTGTAGACCGTGGCTCATGCTCATTTACAATTAAAGTAAAAAATGCACAAGATGCAGGTGCAATAGCAACTATCGTTGTTAATAATGACCCAGATACGGCAGAACCGGCACCAATGGGCGGTGAAGACGATACTGTAACTATTCCAAATATGGGTTTAAATTACGCTGATGGTCATGCAATGTATGACCTAATTGATGCTCGTGAAGTTGTTACTGTAAACATGTTTACCAAAGCAACATTAAAAGATGGTACGTTTGATAATGGTATTATTGCTCATGAATGGGGTCACTACATTAGTAACCGCTTAGTCGGTAATTCATCAGGCCTTATTAACTTCCAAGGCCGCGCAATGGGCGAAGGCTGGGGCGATTTCCACTCATTAATGTTTATCGCTAAAGAAAGCGATATAAATATCACAGGTAACGATAAGTTCCAAAAAGCATATGGTAGCGGCACATTTGTAGAAGACTTCTACTTCGGTATTCGTCGTCTTCCTTATTCAACTGATACAGATGTAAATGCATTATCGTTCCGACATATTACTGAAAATGCTGGTGCTGATATTGGTATTTCACCAACAAGCGTGGCTTCTCCTCATGCTGCCGGCGAAATTTGGGCAACTGTATTATGGGAAAACTACGTAACGCTTATTAACGAGCATGGCTTTAATGAAGCACAAACTCGAATGGCAGATTACTTAGTTGCAGGTTACAAATTAACACCTATAGCACCAACCTACACTGAAGCACGTGATGCTATTTTAGCTGCTGCCTATGCAGTAGACCCTGCTGATTACAAGTTAATGGTAGGCGCATTTGCTAAACGTGGTATGGGTCTTGGCGCAGTATCGCCAGATCGTTTCAGTGAAGACCTTACTGGTGTAGTTGAATCAGATAAAACACAGCTTTCTAGCTATGCTTTTGCAAGTGCTGACTTAAACAACATGTACAATGGTACAGAGCTTGGTTTTTGTACTAACGACAATATTTTAGATAAAGGCGAAACGAGTACGGTTAGCGTAACAATTACTAACCGTGGTAGTGAAGTACTTAGTGGTACAACAGCACAACTGACAGTTATAAGCGATCATGATGTAACATTTGAAAATGATGGCCTACTTACTTTTGGTGAAGTTCAACCGTACGAAGCAATAACAAGTAACGATATTAAAGTTACTTTGAACGAAGCGGGTACAGCTGAAACACTAGAAATTGAAGTCACATTCCCTGAAATTGAAACGGATGATGATATCGTTGAAGCGCTTGATCAAACACTTACGTTTGAAGTAAATATGGGCTTTAAATCAGAAACGCCTGTTGGAGCTGTAGTTTCAGATGATATGGAAGTAGCAAGTTCATCACTATTAGATTTAAAAGAAAACGTAATGTTTGGTGGTGATTTAGCTGCTGGCACTCAAGTAATGGATAATAGTAGTAATATTGCATTCTTTGAACAAGGTGGCTTTGGGCTAGGCACACAAGCAATGCGCCTTGTAAATAATGGCTTCCAATCGGATGTAGCAGTAGAGAGCAAGTCATTCGAAGTCGGTTACTCTGGCGACTTTGAAATTTCATTCTGGCATTTCTATAGTATCGAGGAAAACTGGGATGGTGGTGTTGTAGAAGTTAGTGTTAATGGTGGTGACTGGGTTGATGCTACTGAAATTGGCGGCACATTTGATGTTGGCTATGACGCTGTTCTAATCGAAAACGATTCTCAAGAGCTTCAAGAACGTGAAACATACACAGGTAATAACGTACAAGATAGTGGCGCGTATGGTAATTATGAAACTATCAACTTTGGTGATGCTCTAAACGGCAACTTAGTAAAAGTACGTTTTAGAATTTCATCAGATGGCGCAGTAAGTGATTTAGGTTGGTGGATTGATAACCTAACTATGTCTAACGTTTTATCTCCTGTATTTTCAGAACTTGTAGCGGGTGATTCACTAGCATGTGATAACGCAGCTCCACTTGTTTTAGTCGAAAGTGCATCAGCGGAAATTACTGAATCTGCTACAGGAACAATTACAGCAACAGCGTCAGATCGCAATGGTCAAACACTAACTTATGCTTGGACTCAGGTTAGCGGTAGTGATGCTACGCTCACTGGTACTGATACAGCAACTTTGAGCTTCACACCTGCAGCTATTACTGCAGATGAAGAGCTTGTTTTTGAAGTTGCCGTAAGTGATGGTGTAACAACTGTGACTCAACAAAGTACTATAATGGTAAAAAATGAAGCGGTAGCAACAGTGCCTGTAACAGAAGCAAAATCTAGCGGTGGTGGTAGTTTTGGCTTTATAGCTTTATTACTTACTCCATTAGTATGGTTTAATAGACGTCGTAAAAACGTTAGTAAATAAGTTTAAATAACATCCCGTCGTCTCTAAACACATGACGGCTTTAATGAAAGGCCAGTAGCTTTTGCTTCTGGCCTTTTTTATAAATTTAGTGTGATGTTTTTAGTCCTGACCTCATATTAACTTTTTCATGGCCATACACTTTGACTTATCTATTAGTCATATTGCCTTTTTATACGACATCAACAACTTATATCTTAAAGCTTAATAAACAACCTCGGTGCGTTCACTTAGTTGGCTAGAGTTTTACTGATTAAAGGATAAAAAATGGCAATGCTGGAATATATTATTTATCACGCCATACCCTAACGCATAGTCGCTAAATTGAACAAACCAACTTAATTAAAAACACTTAAACGGGTATAATGCTTAACTTCGTATAATACGCGCTGAATTTTAGTGCTTTGGAATGCAGCTTTGCTATATAAATTACTACCCGCTTTAAATTTAAGATTTCTTATATTGCTACTCGCATTCTCTGCAGCACTGAGCACATTGGTAGGGAGTTTTTATTCTACCTATCAGGTTCAAAAAGAGCAGTTAACATCATATACGCTAAAAAGTAATTTAGCCTATGCACAAAAATTAGCCTCCGCAACTGATAACTTTTTAAAGTCTGCGCTTCAGCAGCTTGAATACTCAGCTAAAATTATTGAGCAATCACCAAATAACTCCAAATTATTAGACGATGAAGCCATTCGTTTAAATCATCAAACGGATAGCTTTAACTCTGTTGTGATTAATTTACATGGTGTAGTTGCAGCGACGTCGCCTCACTTTGAAAGTTTAATAGGCCAACAAATACAGTCTCCAGGAGCAATAGAAGCACTAAAAGAGAAACGCCCATTAATTAGTGAGCCTTATTTATCGGCAGCTGATAATTTAATTGTTTTTATTTCGCACCCGCTATTTGATTCTGAAGATAAGTATTTAGGTTATATTGGGGGCTCTCTTTATTTAAAAGAGAAAAATATTTTAAATGAGCTTTTAGAACAACATTACTACAAAGGTGGTTCGTACCTTTATGTTGTTAGCTCAAATAAACGCATTTTATATCACCCAGAACCTGCCAGAATCGGCAACGTTATTGCTAACAATGCTGTGATTGACGCTGTTATAGATGGCGAAATAGGCACTTCAACGGTTATTAATAGCTTAAATAAGCCGATGCTCGCAGGCTACGCACCCATTACTTTATCTAAATGGGGAATAGTGGCGCAAAGACCATTAGAATCAACGCTCTCTTCGCTAGATACATTAACTATTGAAGTCATTGAACAAACAATACCTATGGCATTAGTCACATTTATTTTTATTGGTTTATTTGCACATTTTATAGCAAGGCCGCTAAAGCGATTAGCCGATAACGCAAATACACTCGATGATCCAAAAAGCTTAGAAAAACTTAAAAGCGTGAAGTCGTGGTATTTTGAAAGTCAAAAACTGAAGTTAGCGATGTTAAGAGAGGTTACTTTATTACAAGCACAAATAGGTGTGCTACGCCATGACTCACAAACAGATCCCTTAACAGATACGCACAACAGAAGAAGCTTAAACGGCCTACTTAACCAGCTTATGCTAAAGCAAACCCCATTCGCTATATTAGAAATTGATATCGACTTTTTTAAACGTGTTAACGATACTTTTGGACATGATAAAGGCGACGAAACTTTAGTTTCGCTAACAAATATAATTAAAAAACTATCAAGAAGAGACGACATAGTATCAAGAATCGGCGGTGAAGAATTTGTTCTTGTGCTACCAAATGAAAACAGCCAAAGTGCCTATAAAATAGCAGAGCGTTTACGTAAAACAGTAGAATCGACAGAAATAAACACCATAGGAACAATCACTATTTCTATAGGTATTGCAACCTGGCCTGAGCATAGTACTGATATTGCCCAAGTATATAAATGTGCCGATAAGGCGCTATACCATGCTAAAGAGCATGGTCGTAACCGATGCGTAGTGGCCGATATTAGCTAACCACAGCTTAACTAAGTAATACTCTGTATTACCTTAAATTGATAAATACTTTACACAGAGTGCATGAGTTTATTGAGCCAGCCATCTGCTTTTGATGGCTTGTAAATCATTGCTATGCCTTTGCTATAGTGACTGTTAACCCCCTTTACAGTTAGTTTAGTAAACCCTAAATCGTCAATAACAAAATTTGGTAAATACGCTAATCCCAAAGCAGTTTTACTACCAAACTAACTTTTTAAAACCCGTTATATGTTGAAAAATCACGACTAATAAAACACAAAAATGCATTTTCATTAGTAAAACTAACGCAGCAACAAGGCTTGGTAATTCATAAAATACAAAGTAAACCAAGCTATGCCTCGTTAAGCTTAGTGCCGCTTACTAGGGGGAAGTATAACGAGTGCGACAGCCCAATAAATACAACACTTGCAAGTAAGCTAACGGCATGTTTTAAAAACGCCCACAGCTATTTAGAAACCCAAGACTTTGCGATTAATAATTTATAAATAACGGCGATTTTAGCTTTAAAAGTGCTGTTTATATAAAGTGTTAATTGGCATTAAGTATGTAGAAGTGTACCTGAGTATACTCACCATTAAGTAATTTGACTTGAGTAAATATGTGGCAATAAACGCTGCATACCCATGCAGCGTTTATTGCCATTTGTTTAGCCCTAATTAAAACTGATAGCTTACCCTTGCTGAAAAGTTACGCCCAGGTTGGGTGTATTGGCTAAAATCAGCACTTTGCGATTGACCTGCAATCAACTCAAAAGGTACATATTCTTTATCGAGCAAGTTAAGTACACCTACATTTAGCTGCCACGCTTGCCATTCGTAGTTTGCGTATAAATCAACAACGCCGTAGCCATGCCCTTGCGTAGTTTTATCATCGTTTGCATCAAGTACTACATCCGATTGCGATTTAGCTAAACGCAACGCAGCGGTCCAGTTAATATTACCCAGCTCTGTACTTAACAATATTGAGCCATTTAACGGGCTAATACTGGTAAGTGGCTGATCGGTTTCTTTGTTTTCACCATCAACGTAGGCCACGTTTGCCTCAAGTAGTATATTTTCAGCGACATACATGGCAATTCCGGCTTCTACACCGCTTATTTGTGTTTCGCTAATATTTTGATATTGATACAAAGTTTTGTTTACGCCAGGAATGTACGTTGGCTCAACACCCACCACTGCGGTTTCTATAAAATCATCGAATGCTGCATAAAAAGCACTTAAGTTTACGCTAATATCGCTGCTTGCGTACCTAAGCCCAAGCTCAAATGAGTCGCTGCTTTCTGGGTCTAAATCGGCGTTTGGTAATATTTGATAAAACGGCTCAACACCGTGGCTTTGATAGGCTTGGTCGTGTGGTGGTATTTTAAAGCCTCGTACGTATTGCCCGTACAACGATAAGTTATCATCCACTTGGTATATAACACCTAGCTTAGGCGAAAAAGCAGATTCGGTAATATCATCAAGCTGCGCATCGGCATATAGCTCATCACTTTTAGCTTCTAGGGTGTAGTAATCATATCGCACGCCTGCAATAACCGACCATGCGCTGTTTTTAAACGAAATACTGTCTTGCACATAAGCGCCAATTAAAGAGGTGTCAGCCCCCGGAAACGCTTTTTGTTTTTGGTCTGTAAAATCAACCATGCCATCGGCTAAAACACGTGTTTTTAAACGTGGGCGGGTGGTATCGTATAAATCGATATCAACTCCGTATACCACTTCGTGATCGGTGGTTTCTCCTTTAAGCCCTTTATTAAATACTGCTTTTAAACCTAAAATATTTTGCTCAAAACGATAGTCGTTATAATCGGTGTAGGTGCTTGCGCCACTAATTGCATCGCTTTGTTGCTCGTAACTACTATAAGACACTTGCCCGTACCATTTATCAAACGCAGCTGTAGCTACTTCTGAATGATAATCTAGCGCCAGTGACCAACTAGTGTCGTCTTCCTCGGTTTCTTGAACCGTGGGGGTTATTACTTGCTCAATTGTTTGATTAAAATAATCAAGGGTGTATTTAAGTGTGCGTTTTTCATCAAGCTGTTGTTCAAATTTAACTAATAAAGCGTCCGACTTTGCATCATAACCGGGTAAGTTTTCGTCGTAATTTTGTACTTCTTCGCTGTCGCGATGGCTATAAACTGCGCTTACTGCAAAGTCGCCTAAGTCTTTTGCACCGGTAATATCAGCAGCAATTTGGTTACTTTGACCTTGATACCCCAGTGCCATTTTTACATAGCTGCTGTTATCTTTTAGATAATCGCTTGGATCTTTAGTGGTTATAACCACAATGCCACCGAGTGCGTCAGAGCCATATAAAGACGATGCAGCACCTTTGGCTACTTCTACTTGTTTTACGCCTGCTACATCAAAGTAATTGCGGCCAACTAAATAGCCCCCTCCGCCTGCATAACCATCGTTGGTGCGTCGGCCATCTTTTATAAATACAACACGGTTACCACCAACACCACGTACAGTAAGTGTTTGCGCGCCTGCACCACTGCCTGTGGTTGCAATGCTTGAATCGTATTTAAACATGGTTTGTAAATCTACAGCTAGCTGGCGCTCTATATCTTGCTCGGTAATAACCGTTACTGAGCCAGTTACATCTTTAAGCTTTTGCTCAAACCGCGAGCCACTCACAACAATATGATCGTCAATTATGTTTTCGGCAAATGCAGTGCCCGATCCGAGTAATAAGGTTGCTATAGCAGTAAATTTAAATGTAGAGGGGTTCACTTTAACTCCAAATGATAATAGTTATTATTTATGGCGAGGATGTTACAACTAAGTCAAATTAAGATCAATTAATTATGATAATCATTTTCATTTAGATTTAACTAGTTATAATAGCCGAAAAATAAAAGCCGGAGTTTGTAATGAAATACCTATTTATATTGTTTGCTTTAGTCGCTCAACCTGCACTTGCACAGGAGCGCGTTATTAGTGCTGGCGGCACCCTTACAGAAATAATTTATGCACTGGGCAAACAAAGTACCCTTGTAGCGGTTGATCAATCGAGCATGTACCCGCAGCAAGCTACGCAATTACCACAAGTGGGTTATTACCGCGATTTAGCGGCAGAAGGCGTACTTTCAATGCGCCCAACCACCTTATTAGCGCTTGAAGGCGCAGGGCGAAGCCAAGCACTTAAACAAATTAAGGCAACAGGGGTTAAGCTAATTCATTATAAAAAGCCCACCTCAGTTAATGAGCTACTTGATCTAATTAAACGCCTTGGTACCGATTTAGACGCCAAGCAAAAAGCGCAATCACTTATTACGCACATTACAAACTCATTACCTGAAAAAGCAAAACAACAAACGCACAGTGCACTATTTTTACTCTCAGCTAATGAGCGCGGGCTTGTTGCCGCAGGGCAAGAAACCGTCCCTAATTTATTATTTAGCTATGCGGGCATTACTAATATAGGCGCTACACATTCAGGCTTTAAAGTAATTAATACCGAAGTACTTGCTGTAAATCAGCCTGACTTTTTAGTTGCGCCAAAGCATGTTGTACAAAGCATTGGCGGCAAGCAGGCTTTTTGTAAGCAACCTACACTACGCTTATTAAAAGCGGCGCAAAGCTGTAACTTACTTGTTATGGATAGCCTGCTTTCGCTTGGCATGTCGCCACGTATTACCACAGCAATTAATGAGCTTAACGAGTATAAAACCCGCTTATGAACACCCTAACATTGAGCCGCTTTGTGCCTATAACACTTAGCCAAACTCATAAATGGATGCTATTAGCCTCTATTTGTATTTTTGCTTTGGCGCTACTAAGCATTGGGTACGGCCCTGCAGGATGGGATTGGCGTTTAGCTATTGCTTGGCTTGCGCCCGAGTACTTTAATCAGTTTGATGCACTGCAAATAAATGTCGTAATGCAAATACGTTTGCCGCGTTTTGTGCTTGCTGTATTAGTAGGGTTGGTACTTGCCCAAACAGGGGCGGCAACCCAAGCGCTTTGCCGTAACCCGCTGGCAGACCCATCTATTATTGGCATTAGTGCAGGTGCGGCAATGGTTGCAGTGGCGTTTATTGCACTTAGCGCGCAGTTTAATTTTAACGCTCAGTTGTATTTACCTTATGCGTCGTTTTTAGGGGCGCTTGGTGTTACCTCGCTGGTATATTTTATTGCCAAGCAGCAGGGGCAAATTAATATCACCACACTTATATTGGTAGGAGTCGCTATTAACGCGTTAGCATTCGCTGTTATTGGGCTACTGAGTTTTTTTGCCGACGATAGCGCACTACGATTAATAAATTATTGGACCATGGGCTCATTAGGCGGAGCAAGCTGGAGCACGATTATTCAAGCTGCGCCGTTACTGTTTATAAGCCTAATTGGCCTGTGGCGGTTAAAAAACCCCATGAACTTACTCCTTATTGGCGAGTCACAAGCTCAGTACCTAGGAGTAGACACTAATAAGCTTAAATTGTATGTCATTATACTCGTTGCATTAGGGGTAGGTGCGGTTGTAGCGCTTACCGGTTTAATAGGGTTTGTTGGCTTGGTAGTCCCGCATATTGCCCGCTTAATGGTGGGGCCGCATTTACGTAATATGCTGCCGCTTTGTATGCTAATTGGCGTAGTGGTATTGCTACTTTCTGACTGGCTAGCACGCATTGTGATCATGCCATCAGAGCTACCCATTGGCATTATTACTGCGTTATTGGGTGCGCCATTGTTTATTTATTTAATAGTGAAAAATAAGCGAGGTTGGTCATGATCACGTTTAACAACCTAAGCGTTGGCTTTGATAATCACAGCGTTTTAAACGCTATTGATGGCAGCGCTAAACAAGGGCAACTTGTAGCACTACTTGGTGAAAATGGCGCAGGTAAATCTACCTTGCTGCATACCTTAGCAGGTATGCACTCCTTTACAGGCAGTGTACTTTTTAATGCTAAGCCGCTGGCTGCTCACGCTAAAAAAAGCCTAGCCACACAGCGCGCAGTTATGATGCAAGCTAACCACGTAGGGTTTGATTTTAATGTATTTGAGCTTATTGCAATGGGCCGCTACCCGTATGTAGAGTCATTAAAAATGCAAAGCGAAAAAGTACATAAATACGCCGCTATTATGGATTTAAACCAGTATTTAACTCGCCACGTAAGTGCGCTTTCGGGCGGAGAGCAACAACGAGTGCATATGGCGCGTACTTTAGCGCAGCTCGATGCCTTTACACAATCGGCCGAGCCAAAACTAATGCTGCTCGACGAGCCTACATCAGCACTTGATATGCGCCACCAACATGCTTTGCTCAGCTGCGTTAAAGCGTTTGTAGAGCAGGGTAACAGCGCCATTATTGCAATACACGATCTAAATTTAGCCAGCCTGTATGCAACCGATGCTATTTTACTGCACAACAAAAAAGTGTTGCAAAGTGGGCCTATAAACACCGTATTAACAGAACAAAACTTACAACAAATGTACGCCATGAAACTGCACGTAAACCTTCATCCTTATAACGATGCACCCATGGTTTTTTCTCAACGTCAGGAGTTTTTATGAGAGAGCAAGCATTAAACGATGCACGCACCTTGGTTTACAAAACCAATGCGGGTGTCATGTCGACTATTTCTAATAATTTACGCGGCTACCCGTTTGGCTCAGTAACCCCCTATATGTGCGACGAACAAGGCCGTGTTTACTTTTTTATTAGCGATATAGCCCAGCACACTAAAAATCTAAAGCACGACTCACGTATGAGCCTTACCGTATTTGACGCCGCCGACAGTGGCGATCAAAACGAGCACGGCCGCGTAACGCTCGTAGGTGATGGCTCTGTTGTGCCAAGTGAGCAAGCACACACTTTACTTGATAACTATATTGCCCTATACCCCGAAGCCGCTAGCTATCGCAATGCGCACGACTTTCAATTATGGCAATTAGACGTAATTCGTGTGCGTTACATTGGCGGTTTTGGCAAAATATTTTGGCTTGAGCAAAACGAATGGCAATACGAGGCAAAAAACTGGGATGAAAACCAGCAGCAAAGCATGATAAGTCACATGAACGATGACCATCAAGATGCTATGTCGCTCATATTAATGCAGCACTACAGCGTAGCTGATAACACCCCAATAATGAGCGGCCTATTACCCACTGGTTTTTATATACAAAGCCAAAAGCGTAATTACTTTATTAACTTTAATACCCAGTGCAACAGCCCGTTAGAGGTTCGTAAAGCGCTGGTTGCGCTAACCAATCAAGCCCGAAATAACTAAACTAAATACATGACGACATAGTTAACCTGAGCCCTGGTTAAGAGATTCACTAACTATGTCGTTATTTTATAAGCAAGCTGTTTGCTCGCCTCGTTTGGCTAACGCTTTAAAAGCGGCTTGCTGATGTTCTTTTTGTACATAACGGGGTGGCAAAGGGTTAACTTGCAACTGATATCCTGTTTGGTTAGATTGCACACTTGTAACCGGCGATATCCACACAACCTTAAGCTCTGGCGCTAAACGCTTAATAACACGCGCTATTCCTTCGCCATTTTTCACATGAAAATCGCCCGCTATATGCATTACTTGCGCATCTTTATGATTATTTAAATAGTTAACGATAGACTCCCCCATGGTTTCATCCCATGTAACTTGCGCAGCATAATAATTCTCGTTTTGACTCGGCGAGCCGTGGTGCATTGAGGTCATAAAACGTTGCTTGTAATCACTGGGAGACGTATCAATAGCGGCTGCAATATAGCTCTGCTGTGTTTCATCAAGTTTATTTAGGTAACTTATGCCTTGCCTGCCAATACAGGTGACTATATTTTTAGGGGCATTTGCAGCTATTACATCGCTATTGTTCGTTTTTGCCAGCTCTACCAGCGCACGGTAATCACTTTTGTAATTTGGCCACGCTTGGGTGTTATCAATTAAGTATTGCTCACCAATTTCACCTTTAACATACTGGTTTAAAATAGGCTGATCCGCGCGGCTAAATTGTTCAAGCGAAAGGGCAGTGCGTTTATTACTTTTGCTTAATTGCTCAAATAACTCAGTCTGAAATAAATGCACGCCCGGATGTGTATGCAATTCACCTACTAAAACCACATCGGCATTTAATAGCTTGGGCTCTAATAATACAGAGCTAACAGGCTTTGCTTGTGCATTATAAAGTGCTGAGTAATATAACGATGAGCTTTTATCAGGCGGCAAAGTTGTTGTGCTACAACCACTCAAACCCGTAACTAACGCCAGAGTTAACATAGACTTTTTCATACACACCTTTAAAACACTTTAATGCAAATAATTATCAATATCATATACTTGTAATACCTATTAAGCCAGCCAAACTGCTGCTTACTTACATAATCAAGGAAATGAGCGAAACGCGCATTTATATGCCTTAACTTTGCTTGTAAATATTAAATAGCTTTTGATAGCAATGCCTTAGGTAATTTGTTAAAACTGTAGAAAAATGAGCGTAGCATCGGCAGAAGTATACTCGATTCGCGTATTATAAAATTGTTAGACAAATACATTTGGAGTATAAATTGGAAATTACATTACCAATTACGGTGATTTTTGCGATTTCACTTTTTATCATTAAAGAGAGCTTAGAGTTAGTCCGAAAGTCTAGAGCAAAAAAAAGAAAGCTACTTGCTTTCAAAGCTGTATTGAAAGAAGAATTAGAACTTAATTTATGGACGTGGAAAAAGTTTAAATCTTCACTGAACAGAATCCGAGAGGCTGGGCAAGGTGGTCATTACAATTATTCTATATCACCTGCAGGAACAGAGAGGTTCGAGGTAGTTGATGCCGAAGGATATGGAACTGGACAAATGTTCCCTAAAGTTGAAATTGAACTGCATTCTAAATTACTAATAGATGTTGCAGAGTTAGATGCAAAGATGTATAAAAAATTGATTGCAAGTTATAAAGGACTTTCTGAATTGCATCATTTGAGGAATAGAATAGTCGACTTTATTCATGAAAACCAAGAGACAGTTTGTGATATTGATAATTTTACTGGGTCTACTTTACAAGATCTTTCTCCTATTTATACTGAGTTGGATGCATTGTATCAATATTGTACGGGTAAAAAACTGACTGAACATCGCATGAGATAATTACCTAACAAGCTTTAAACGAAATAAAAACTGTTGGTTACGTTCCACTTTGCTTCACAATTATAGTCAACTATTTTTATTCGCTTAAGCAGGCGTTGAGACTGTAGAATTACTCTTTTTAAGAAAAACAGCCTGTTTTATGGGTTCCAAATGCTTTAAAAACGATCAAAGTTAATTACAGGAACTCGTTTTTTTAATTGAATTTGGCTGTCAGAGTTATTCTACAGTCTCGTTATAAATCACAAGGAGTGCGGTGTTGAATTCCGAGTTATCTGAAATTTCAGACCATATGTTTGAGTTGGGGACAAGTGCATTAGCCCATGCTAATTGGCATGCGAATTATATGAGCTTTGAAAATCATATGTGGCCAGAGCTTTCTGTGCTTCAAGCAGCTCATGCCGCAGAAATATTGATTAAAGCGAGGATAGCAGAAGAACATCCATTGCTAATTTTTGATCAAGTTCCAAAGTCTACTCAAGTTGATGATTCTAAATTAGGATTAAAACATCTTTTTGAAAAAGCTAAAACTATACAATATTCTGAATTACCTGAAAGGCTATGGGCAGCAACTGGTATAAAACTAAAGAATATTGATGCTTATAAGAAGTTTGGCTATTTAAGAAATAGCATTCAACATTTTGCTAGTCCATCGGATGTTGGTTGCAGTGAAGAAACAAGAAAATTTATTTATCAAGTCATTGATCCATTCATTCATGATTGTTGGGGTATAACAGCCGTTGATTACAACGAAGATCATGAACCGTATATTTATTTAATGGCTAACTTGATAACTAATGGTGTTGAGTTTTTAGTTTCAAATGCAGCTGCTAATAACTTGCAATATACAGAATTAAACTGGCCTAATGAAAACTACAAGCAGCTTATGCTTAAAAGGTTCAAACAGGCAGGTGCGGATGTAAGTGATTTATAACAAGCGCCTTATGTCTGCCCAACAGGTTAGGCTAGGACAATTATTCGCTGCAACTTCGTTGCAAAACACTCATAATCGCCTCATAGACGAGCGTTAGCAATCACTGAGATGATTATTAATTTAAATATAGAAGGTCATCGGCTTTGATAGCGCTTATAAAAGAACTCCAACCACAGCTTAAATACCTGTCGACATTAAACTTCTTATCCCTAAGCGTTGGAACTGGTGTGATATGGCAAAAAAAGTCGGCTTAGCTGAGGAGTATTTCCTTACAACTATTATTATTCCTTAAAATTAGCGACCTACTTATGATGAGTTAACTACTAATTTTAATAACCGCTAACATATCGTCGTCATCCTCATCGAGGCCAACTTCTTCAAACCCAAAACTTGAATAAAAGTCTTTAGCAACAGGGTTTAGCGGGTTGTAACAAATCTCGATTTGTTTAAGCTTAGAAGTTGTTTTAATCTCTTCAATTGCCATAGTTAGTGCTTTGCGCCCAATGCCTTTATTTTGATGAGTTTGATCCACCATAAAGCGCCAAATAGAAACCTTTGCAGAGGTTTCTTGTACCCACATAAAAAAGCCTACTGGCACACCATTTAGGTAAATAGCTTTACAGGTATACCCGCTATTGTAGTGCGCCTCAACTAACGACCACATATTACACGCTACGTATTCTTCTTGTGTTTTAGCAACCTCTAAATCGCATATGGCTTCGTAATTATCGGCGGTGATATCTTCCAATGACAGTTTCATGTTTTTCCTTCAGTACAACTTTGTGTAATTAGTAAGCTATCAGTGTATGTACCTATAATCAAATAAATGAAGAGATTGATTTTTATACCCCCTTAAATTAGCCTAAATAATGTTCTACACGGCTATCTAAAACAAAAAGGCCGCAGTAATAAATACTGCGGTCTTTGTTTTCCCATACCCTAATTTGTTACTCTGTTGTTATCACTAAATGCTAGTGTTACTATTATTGAAACGGATTTTTATAATAGCAAATGGAATTTAATTTATGAGTATTCAATTAGCAAACTACGAAATTAATATAAGATCATTTCATCCTGAAAAAGATTTTGGCTGGTCAGGGCTAATGTTTGAAGGGGATAATCGAGGGTTTTCGCTTAAACCTAGCGGTATTAAACCTACAACCTCAAGGATTTGGCATCGTCTACAGCTATCTACAAAAAATGGTAAAATTAATTCTGTTGATACAATATCAGATCCATCCAAAGCACCTTGGGAAGATAAAAAAAGAATATATTCTGGTAATTTAGCACCAAAAGGACGTGTTACCCTCAAAGACAAACCTCCAACTAATAGTATTTTTCAGTATCGGTTAAACGGCCAATACGGAGGAGTTAATCACGCGATGCCTGGCTCTCCAGAGATGCAAGAAAGATTAGATTTTTCATACGTGCCAACTTTAAATGTTAAATATAAAATTATAATAGACATTGATACTGTAAACGGTCACATGGATATAGTTACTTATATTACGGGCGATGCTTTCCCCAATTGTGAAGCATTTATTGTGGGTCCAGGTGGACAAGCAATCTCACTGGGTATCCATGTTCGAAAAGGTGCGCCACCACTAAGCTTATCTCTTAACGCTGATTACCCAATGATTGCAAGCGCACTGCGTTTACCGCTTAATAACAATGGTAGTTTTAAAGGAACTGTCGGCGATGAACTATTTAGACAGGCAAATAAATATCCTAAATTAGCTTTTCATCAAATAGCCGATTGGAATTACCGATTTACTTCTATTCCAGCGAATAGTGGCCATTGTATGCTACTAGAAAAAGCGAGTTTAGAATATTGCTTTAATGGCTCCCCCAAGTAAAGGCGACTCTATGAAACCCATCTTTAAAGCCCACTTTTTAAAAATATTGTTTATTGGTTCAATGGTAACGTGGCTATCAGGCTGTACTGAGATAAATAAAAGTGAGCCTGCAATTTACTTAATACCTGAAGGGTATGTTGGCTCTTTGTACATAATATTTAACGCCCCAAATGGAGAGCCACCAAAATACGAGGGAAACTCTCGTGTATATAAAATACCGCCATCAGGTGTACTCGTATCACAGATGGATGCAAACGAGGGCTGGATTGAATCTAGCCAAATACAGTACTTTTACGTAAGTGATACAGGTAAAAGAACGCCTATAAGCGAAGACTCTTCATTAGAAGATAACGATTCGCCAGGCAAAAGAACTGTTTATGTAGGTGGGCTAGGACAGTCAGGTCCAATATATGGCTGCACTGTGATAAATCAAAACTTTACGGTGGGCACGGACGCAGAGCAGACTGACAGAAGGAATCTGTACAATATATACGATGCTATCAAGCTAAAAAATATAGACGAAAAACTTTTTTATAATATTTGTCAACATTGAATAGCTTCAATAATATCGCAGCTATACGGAGCTAACCATCTTCCACGATAGTAATATTAAATTTGATTTAAAAATCATATTGTTACTTCATTCTATGAAAAAGTATGCGCTAATCACTAAAGTTATTCGAATAAACAAAAAGGCCGCAGTAATAAATACTGCGGTCTTTGTTTTTAGCTAAATGCTTTAAGCTAAGTGCTACCTAGTAAGCGCCTGCGCTGTAGATAAGCTCGTAGCTGTGGCTGTAAATCTCAAGGATGTTACCAAACGGGTCTTCCATGTAGATCATGCGGTACGGCTTTTCACCCGGGTAGTAATAACGAGGGGCTTCCATACGTTTTTTACCGCCAGCTTCTACAATACGCTCAGCTAAACCTTCTACATCAGGGTCTTGAACACAAAAATGAAAGATGCCTGTTTTCCAGTATTCAAAATTGTCTTTTGGGTTTTCTTGGTTTTTAAATTCGAAAATTTCGACACCAATACGATCCCCTGTAGATAGGTGCGCTATTTTGAATTTTTCCCACTTTTCGCCAAATACTTCTGTGCACATTTCGCCAATTGGGCTTTTGTCTTCGGTAATTAAAGTGGGTTCCATTATGGTGTACCAACCCATAACCTTAGTGTAAAACTCGACTGCTTTTTCAACGTCGGGAACCGAAATACCAATGTGCGAAAAACTACGTGGATATGTATGACTCATAATACTTCCTCTTTAACTTGTGACTTATCTTGTGACTAGTTGATGGAGTTAGTTTACGAATCGACCAACATTAAGTAAAATTATCATTAATCATCATTTTGAGTACGTTTTGTAATGATAAATCCAACATGGTTAAATACGTTTTGTACTTTGGTTGAGGTAAATCATTTTACCCAAACAGCTGAGCGCCTTTATATGACCCAATCTGGTGTAAGTCAGCACATTAAAAAGCTAGAGCAACAAGTTAACTGCGCTTTGCTTGAGCGCCATGGTAAGCAGTTTTCTCTTACTCCTCAGGGCCAAAACTTATATCAGCAGGGCAGCCTGCTTCTTAAAGATTGGCAGTTTTTAGAACAACAATTAAAAGATGATTCGCCGTACAGCGGAGCGGTAAAGATTCAATCTCCGGGCAGTTGTGGTTTAAAGTTTTATAATCAATTATTAGCACTGCAATCTGAGCATAAAGAGCTGATTATTGATTACCGCTTTGCGCCCAATGTAAGTGTTGAACAAGCTGTAGCAAACCACAGTGCCGACATCGGGTTTTTAACTCAAGCTCCAACATTTAGCGAACTAACCAGCCATAAAATAAGCCAAGAGCCACTACTACTTGTAACGCCTGCAGGTATAAACATGCCTAATTGGCAAACCCTGTGTGAGCTAGGGTTTATTGCTCATCCCGATGCAAGCCATCATGCGCAGCTACTACTAAGCGAAAACTACAGTGAGTTTGAGCATATTGACCAAATAAGACGTACGGGATTTTCTAACCAAATTAGTTTAATACTAGAACCTGTAAGCTTAGGACTGGGTTTTACGGTATTACCTGCTCATGCTGTTGGCGCATTCAATAAGCCCGCGCTTATTAAAACGCATCATTTAGAATGTCCGGTTAGTGAATCTATTTATGTGTGCCATCATCGAAATAGGCCGTTGGCAAAACGTATGAATACAGTAATTGAGCTAATAAAGGCGGGAGTAAATAGTTAAAACGTAAACCCCCTTTACACCCACGGCACTTAATACCATAAGCAAAAGGGGGAATAGAAAATTAGTTAACGCTTTCTAATTTTGCTTTTAAATCGAGTAAATCGGTTGCAATAGTATTTGGCTGTATTTCCCACGGATCGAAGATTGAGTCTTTAGATCGTTGAATCCACGCCGCGCGCATGCCGTGCGATATGGCACCGGTTACATCAAACGGGTTACTTGATACAAGCCACGTGTTTGCGCCTGTTGAATTGGTTTCGCGTAAAAAGTGGCTATAAACCCCAGGGTTTGGTTTAAAGGTTTTAACGTCGTCGGCACTTACTACCCCTTCAAAAAGCTCACTAATGCCAGCGGTTTCTAATAAGGTATGAACTGCGTCGGCAGCGCCGTTTGAAAATGCAAACAAACGGTAATCCTTCGCTTTTAATTGCTCAAGGCCTGCTTTTACATCGTCGAACGCAGGAAGCGTTTTATAAAGCTCTAGCAGTTGCCCTTTTTGATCTTCACTTAGCTCGGTTTTGTGCGCTAAGCAGGCGTAATCGAGTGCGTGTTTTGTACATAGCGAAAAGGGAATATAATTTTGCATTAATCCACGTCTAAATGAATACTCTAATTGCTTTTCGCGCCATGTATTTGAAAATGCTTGGGCGTTATCGCCAATCATGTCGTCGAGTAAGGACAGTACGCCGTGAGTGTTTATTAGCGTACCGTATACGTCAAATGCAAGTGTAGTTGCCATGTTTGCTCCGCAATAAAATAAATTAAGTTGGTTTTAGAGTACTTGCTTACAGCTTAACTTAATTTGAACGAACGCTCAAATTAATAAAACTTATAAGCATCGAGTGCCAAAATATCCATTTCTATATCTTCATGTATTTTTTTGGCTTTACCGTCACTACTTCCAAGCGCTGCAAAAAGAGGTAAAAGGTGCTCCTGGGTAGGGTGATTAAATAAAGCATAGGGTGCTTCATTTAAATAGTTAAGTAACGCTTGGGTGTTTTGCGCTATTAATTTTTGCTCAACCCAATGAGTAAACTCATTAACCATTTGAACACGGTTAGGTGTAGCAGGGCTTTTAAATATTTCACGTAGATTGTGACTAATCCCGCCGGAGCCAATAATTAATACGTTATCGCTGCGCAGTGGTGCAAGTAACTGTCCGTATTTATACATCGCCTGAGCGCCTAAACGCGTGTTAATAGACACCTGAACAATGGGAATATTAGCTCTTGGGTACATTAAGCGCAGCGGGATCCACACACCATGATCCCATCCTTGATCTGCACTTTGCACCGTTTTAATACCCGCTTTGTAAAAGTACTCACTAATAGTATTAGCAAGCTTAGGGTCTCCTGGTGCTGGGTATTGAATTTCATACAGGGGCTTGGGGAAGTTATAAAAGTCGTGAATAGTATGCGGCGCATCTCCTGATGTAATAACTATATCGTGCGCTTCATCAAAGTGGGCAGAAAAAACCACAATAGCACGTGGTTTACTAAGCGTTTGACCTAATGATGCAAGAAAATCTGACGTAGCCGATTGCTGAACAGCCATCATTGGCGAGCCGTGAGATATAAATAAAGCAGGCTGAGTCATACTAAAACCTTAAATAAATAGACGTGTTATAAACACTATATAAGTTTCTAATTTGACGATAAATATGATACTTATTTATACATTATCAACAAAGCATTGTTAAAAAAAATGGATAAGCTCACCACCATGAAGACCTTTTTAGCCGTTGTGCAAGAAGGCTCGTTTTCAAAAGCGGCCGATAAACTCGATATTTCGCCGCAGTTAGTCAGCAAATATATTTCTGCATTGGAAGATAATCTACGCACGCGTTTATTACACCGTACAACGCGAAAAGTAAGTGTTACAGAGGCTGGAAATCAGTATTATCAGCGTTGTCAGCAGGTGATTATTGATATTGAAGACATGGAAAACTCCCTCAATAACTTAAGCGAAAATGTATCGGGTGTGCTTAGTATTAGTGCGCCTATGTCGTTTGGTACTAAGCATTTAGCAGGTTTGTTGGTTGATTTTCAAAAGCAGTATCCAAATTTAAAGTTAGATTTACGGCTCACCGACCAATATGTAGATATAGTAGAGCAGGGTATTGATATTGCTCTGCGCATTGGCGTATTAAAAAACTCAACGTTGATAGCTAAAAAAATTGCCCCTATACACCTAGCGGTGTTTGCGTCACCCGACTATTTAAAACGCCATGGCACGCCACAAACACTGCTAGATTTACAATCACATAATTATTTACGCTATTCCCACAGCGAGCCCACAAAGCGATTATTTGGGGTTAATGAGCTAAAAAGCGAGCTAAAGCTTGAAAGTAACTTTGTGGCTAACAATGGTGACTTACTACTAAATACAGCCATTGCTGGAGGTGGTATTGCTATGCAGCCAACATTTATAGCAGGGGAAGCACTGGCTCAAGGTAAAGTAGTGCGCATTTTAAAAGACTATGAACCCGAGCCAATGGGGCTTTACATGGTGTATGCAAACAGACAGTTTTTACCCAGTAAAGTACGTGCATTTGTTGATTTTACTAGTGGATATTATGGCGATACACCTTACTGGGATTTAGCGTAATAAAAAGTAAACCGCCTAACAGGCATTATATAAAAGCTAAATTTTTAAAAAATTCCGTAGTAAATTTCTTAGTACTTTAAACACCTCTTGATTACTGTGTTGCTGATGCTGTAATACATCAACATTAGCCATCCAACCCATTTCTTCAAACTCAAGAGGAAGTTTAACCAGCTCACCACTTTGTACTGCATCTACAGCTACATGGTTTGGTAATAAGCACCACCCGTTACCTTGTATTGCTAGCTCGAGTAATACAAAGTAATTATCGGCATACCAAATCTCTGGGCTAATTTTTAGCTGAAAGCTACTTGTTTGCGTATTGCGAGAACGAAGAAGAAGTTGTCGATGTAGCCGAAGGCCATCCATATTTTCACATCTGATCCCCGCTAAAGGGTGCGATTTAGCAACATATAAATCAAATTTTACTGATCCAATACATTCATAGTCTAAGTAACTCGGTATATTTAATTCACTAAAAATAATACCCGTTATAGGCTTTTCGCTGTTTAGCATGTCAATTATGTCATGGCTGGATGCACTTAAAAACTCAAGCGATACGTAAGGATACTTACTTTGCAGCTTGCTAATAATACTCGCGATAGTTTTAAACGGGATCCCTTCGTCAAGTGCGATAGTGATTTCGGTTGGTGTTTTTTCGTTTAGTGCTAATGCAGAGTTTGTTAATCGCTGGTGTTGATTAAGCACGGCCTTAGCCTGGGGTAGTAACTGTTTACCGGCTTCGGTTAATTGTGGATAGCGCCCTGTGCGCTCAAATAATGTCGCATTACAGTCTATTTCTAAATTAATAATATGCTGGCTTATTACCGACTGCGCTTTACTTAAACCGCGCGCAGCAGCTGAAAACGATCCAGCTTCAACGGTAGCCACAAATGCTTGAAGCTGTTCAATACTAAACATATCGCTTTTCCCGATACTAAGTAACTAACACATATCTTTATAATGAATGAAAATACAGCCATCGTCATCAACTTAAGAAGTTATTTATATATGAACACAGCAGAACGTATTTTTCAGGCACTAATATTTGAGATGATAGCATTATCTTTTGTTGTACCTGCATCAGTTTATTTTGGTGGGTTTGCAACAGGAAAAATGGCAATAGTAGGTGTTGGTTTATCAGTCTTCGCCATGCTTTGGAATTACATTTACAACATAGTGTTTGATAAAATAGTTGGGCATAACCGAATCGAGCGAGGTTTAGTAACCCGCATTACGCATGCATGTGGCTTTGAGCTGGGTATGGTGGTTATAACGCTGCCAATACTTGCTTGGTATTTAAATATTACATGGCTAGCCGCTACAGCATTAGAAGCTGGCTTTTTAGTTTTTATACTTATATACACGTATATTTTTAATGTGTTGTACGATAAGTACCAACCTTACAAAAAATGGGTTAATAAATCGCAATGTGCTTGATATTTTTAAGTTTATAAAAGCAACGTTGTGGGGTATTGAGATCGTTTTGGCAAAAGCGCAATGGTAATAAATAACGGTAAATGTGGTTTTTAATTAAACCAATTAGCACTGCTCAATTGACTAAGTAGTGCTAATTTACTATTTGTACAATTTACCGGCTAACTGTAATGGGGGTTTACAGTAACTTTTTACTTTATATATTTAGCTCTTTCAATATGTTCCACACGCTCTCACCACTAGGATGAAGTGCAGCATGATACCGATATGCGTAATATGTAATAGGCACGTAATAATGCTTTTGGCCAACCACAACTAAACAATCCTCTTTTAACATACTCACTGAGATGTTCATTTAGTTTATAAGGTTACGAGCTGTTATATAAAATATTTTACTGCTTGAGGTAGTGTATTCGGTAGATTTTTCCTACCTATTAGCTCTGCGCCTTGTGTCTATAATTTATCGAGACACAGCATGTAGAGCTTGCTCACGCGAGAAACCGAGCTTTTGACTGCCTAATCACTAATTTTAAAAACTACGTTTTTAAACGCCAGCAAGCTGCGCTTATATAAATGCCCAACAATCAATGTACTTACTACTAAGCGTTGCTTGAAAGTCAACCTCATTAGCTATAACGAGGTGTGCCAAGCAAATGGCACACCTATTTTGTTATGTGGGTATGGGGGCGTTTTCTGCAATAAGCTGTTTAGATTTCAATTCACTCCAAAATTCGCTTGGTATGGTAACTTTCATTGAGGCTACATTAGCTTTAATTTGCTCTGCCGTGCGTGCGCCAGGAATAATTGAGGATACCGTTGAAGGCGCCTCTGCGAATTGCAGTGCAGCTGTTTTAATATCAATCCCATGTTTAGATGCAATGTCGCTTATTGCATTAAACTTTTGCTGCATAGGCCCAGGAATTTTAGGTGAATAATTAAAGCGGTTACGACCGGCTAAAAAACCACCATTAAGCGGAGCACCAATGACTGCTGAAACACCTCGTTTATCAAGCATAGGAAAGGTTTTATCAAGTGCCTGCTTATGATCTAAAATTGAATATTGCAGCGCTAGTAAGCAAATATCAGGGTCTGACATATCAAGTGCTTTATAAATAGCATGAGGTGTATTTACTCCAAAACCCCAGCCTTTAATTATTCCTTCATCACGCATTTTAGTTAACTCAGGAATAGCCCCTTTTGCAGCCTGATCAAAATACTTAAGCCAATCATCTCCCATATCACTATTTTGCGGTGATAAATCGTGAATATAAACAATATCAAGTGAGGCGACACCAATACGATGTAACGTGTCTTCTATTGAACGACGCGTACCTGATGCAGAGTAATCATATTTATAATGAAAAGGTGAGTGATCAGCCCAATGCCAACTATTTTCTAGAGGCTCTGCTGAAGGGGTAAGAAGGCGACCTACTTTTGAGGATAAAACATAATCTTCACGCTTTTTGTTTCGAAGTAAATCACCGAAGCGCCTTTCACTTAAACTCAAGCCGTAAAAAGGTGACGTATCAAAATGACGAATACCAGAATCCCATGCTGCATTTAGCATTGTTAAAATTTCTGCATCGCTTGATATAGTATTAAAGCCATTCCCAGCGGCAAGACCGCCTAAGCCCATTCTGGATTCAGGCCGGTAATGCTTAGCGTTAGTAACATCGTTTGTGGGCAGAGCAGCGCTTTTATCTATTGCTCCTTTAGTTTGCATAACACTGCCGTTAGACATTTTTACTTTTAATTGTTCAGCCAAAGCTGAAGCACTAAAAATAGAGCCTAAACTTAAAGCAGCGCCTGCTTTAATAAAATTTCTGCGAGATACCATGTAACTATTCTCCTTGAGTAAGGTTAAATATCTACGCTATAAACTAGTATAAATACCAACCAAACTCAAGCGGGAGAAAAACAATAAATATCAATAATTTCAATAAGATGGTTAAATTAACAAACGCTGAACGCGCACTTTAATTAACATTTTAGAATGATTATTTTCTTTACTCGTACAGTACTTTAATATGCACAAAATAGTGCACTTTAATAGCTTGATAAAAAAGCAAACTTCCAAATTGGTGCACGCCTTAATACTCATTTACACAACATAAAAATGGTTACATTTATTCAAGTGTAAAAATTAGTAAACAAAACCGAAATGTATAAAAAGAGTGAATACCAAAGCTTAGTTAATCTCACTAGCAAAGCGATTGCGGTAACGCTTAGTTAATTTAACCGAACGTAGCTGGTCGCTAATTAAAGTAAATATTGGTGAAGCGTTTGTTTTTACAGGTTTACCTTGGCCTAAACGGCGTATTTGCCTTTTTACCAGTGCCATAGTGGCAAGCCCTGCGAGGGTTTTATCTTGCCAAGTAACATTGGGTAATACGGCTAGTTGCAGTGGCTCATTTTGCCATTTGTTTGGTAAATTTGGTTGGTATGCAAGCGCAGTGGCAATACCCACGAGGGCCACTCCACTTTCAATCACGTTGTTGGCAATAGATAAGCGACTAATGCCGCCGGTGGTCATTATTGGGATTGATGAGCGGTGGCTAATCGCTTTTGCAAACTCTAAAAAGTATGCTTCGCGGGCAAGTGTGCGTTCGTCACCTGTTTTACCTTGCATTGCAGGTGCTTCGTAGCTACCACCCGATAACTCCACAAAATCAACATTGAGTTCATTCAATAAATCCACTACAACTTGCGCGTCACTGGGTTCAAACCCACCTCGCTGAAAATCAGCAGAGTTTAACTTTACCGAAACCGAAAGGGTGGGGGAACAAACCGCTTTAATACTGCGGGTTATTTCGAGAAGTAAACGGGCTCTATTTTGTAAACTTCCCCCCCATTTATCGTTGCGCTTATTGGTAAGTGGCGATAAAAACTGGGCAAGTAAATAGCCATGCGCTGCATGTATTTGTACGCCATTAAAACCGGCTTTTTCGGCTTGTAGTGCAGTTTGTGTAAAGCGGGTAATAACATCGTCAATGTCGGTTTGCGTCATTGCCTTTGGTACGCCAAATAAGTGCGAGTGCTTACCCATATTAAGTGTAACACTTGACGCTGATAGAGCCTTTCCACCCATTTTTTTAAATACTTGCCTACCAGGGTGATTGATTTGCATCACCACTTTGCAATTATTTTGCTTTGATAAACGAGCAAGCTCTGCAAAGGCAGTAATATCGGTACTTTGCTCAAGCACAAGGCCACCAGGGCCTGTCATCGCTAAATGATCAACCATTACATTGCCAGTAATAATTAGCCCTGTACCGCCTTTAGCCCATGCGCTATAAACGTTTTTAAGTGCTTGGGAGGGCGTTTGGTCCTCTTGTGCTAGGTTTTCTTCCATAGCGGCTTTGGCAATACGATTTTTTAATACTAAACCACTTGGCAAGGTAAAGGAGGTAAACACAGGGTTGCGCATAATTATTGGCTAATTAAATTGACATTAAAACAACTATAACCTTAAAGTTAGCTTGAAGGTCAACCTACTAAGTTTATGTAAAGTGGAGTTATTATTAGTTATGAAAATAGGCGAACTTGCAAAACTTACCAACATACCTGCCAGCACTATTCGTTTTTACGAAAGCAAAGGGTTATTAACACCAACCACTCGCAGTGCTAATGGTTATAGGCTGTACACCCAACAAAACTTAGAAAAACTGCAATTAATTAAATTTTCACAAAGCTTGGGTTTTTCACTCAACGAAATACCTTTATTACGTAACGAAAACGGCGAGCTAAACCACACAGTAATAATCGAACGTTTAGAAAAAAAACAAAAAGAAGCTGACATTTTGATTGAGCAAATGCAGAAAAAGTCACAGCGTATTGGCAGTTTAACTGCGTTACTAAACTCTTATTGGGATAAAGGCGAATGCCTGCCAGAAAGTAAATTAAATGAATTACTAGAAGTGATGGATTACAAATAAACTAATACAGCTTATTCAGGGCCTGTTTATCTTTTGAGGTTAAATTTGCAGCAGTATGTTTGGTATTTAGGCAAGGCAGAGTCTATGTAGTGTGGTTATTCCCCATAAACAGACGATAACGTAGTATAAATGCCAAACATGCGCTGCCCTAAGGGTTCTGCCTAGGGGCAATTTACTCTTTGTAGCTCGGTTTTTACTTATTATTACATGGATGTAAGCCATTAGAATAACGCAGGAGCAGTTATCGAGCCCACTAAATTACAAACCTCGCGCCGCGATTAAATAGCCCCTAGATTGAACAAATTTTATCCTGAGAGGTCAACAAGCCCCAGTAAGCTGTATTTTATTTATGTTACTTAAGCTTTTTAATGCCAATTAACACACAGATGGCACCGCCAATAATACCCGCCCATGCTTCTATTGGTGTATCACCACTAAATGCACGGCTTAACTGCGAAGCCGCCGCATCATAAACGTCATATCCCCACATAATTAAAGCGATACCTATAACGATTAAAACAATACCTATAATCTTATTATTCATAAACACCTCTGGTTTCTAACGTACATTATTCAACATACTTAATTGAAAACACTTAATAAATCTAATCAAGCTCTAGCTGCGCACGTTCAACGCTCTCACTAGGTAACTCTTTTTGTACCGATACACCAAGCTCTTTAAACTCTGATGCTTGTTTAATTAAATTACCTTTACCGCGGTATAATTGCGAGAACGCTTTGTCGTAACTTTCTTTCGCTTTATCAAGCTGCTTACCTACGCCTTCCATACTTAATAAAAAACCATTGAGCTTGTTATAAAAACGCTCAGCACGATTTGCCAGCTCTTTTGAGTATTTGGTTTGCTCTTCAAAACGCCAAAGCTGTTTAACAATATTTAAACTAGTAAGCAGGGTAGTAGGTGTAGCTACCAGTATATTTTTTTCGATTGCTTGTTGGTAAATATCACTTTGATATTTAAGTGCTTCTACAAAAGCTGATTCTATTGGTACAAACATAACCACAACTTCAGGCGAATTAAGCCCTGGTAAACGGTCGTACGATTTACTCGCAAGCTCATTAATACGTGCTGTAACAGCGCTTACATGCTCTTTAATTGCTTGATTAGCATCTAGCTCATTTTCAGCGTTCACATAGCGTGTATAAGCATTTAATGATGTTTTAGCATCAATGACTAAGTGGCGACCTTGTGGTAAGTAAACAACTACATCAGGGCGCAAGCGGCCATCTTCAGTGTTAAACGACACTTCGCGCTTATAATCAACGCCAGCACGTAAGCCAGCGCTATCTAAGACGTTTTCGAGCATGAGTTCGCCCCAATTACCTTGGGTTTTCTTTTGCCCTTGTAGCGCGTTGCTGAGCTTGTCGGCTTGATCTGTTATGGCTTGGCTTTTAGCTTGCAAATGCAATAGCTCGGTTTTAAGCGCGGTTCGTTGTTTTATGTCTTCAACATGTATTGATTCCATTTTTTCTCTAAAGCCTTTTAGCTCGCCTTGAACCGGTTTTAATAATTGTTCAATGCTTTCTTGATTTAAGGTTTTAAAGCTTTGTGATTTTTCTTCTAGAATCTTATTGGCTAGGTTTTCAAATTCTTTTTTGAGCATATTTTTACTTTGCTCAATTTGCGCGAGTTGCTCGGTAAAGCTTTGTTGTTTTTGCTCGAGGGTGGTGCGCATATTATTATATTCAACATCGCGTTGATTATATTGCTCACGAAGCGCTGCAAGCTCGCCTTCGGCTTTACGCCAAAAGTGATTGTATTGAATGCTTTGTTTTTCTTGTTCGCTAAAACGCGTTTTAAAATGCTGGGCTTCATCGCGCTGTTCTTGGTGAGTATGTTCTAGCAGTTCGTGATCTTCTTGCAAGGCACTATATTGCAGCTCTTTATTATCAAATTGATTTTGTAATAGGGAAAGCTGTTGCTGCTGTTCGCTTATTTGTAGATGTAGCTTTTTGCGAAGCTGTGTTGATACAACGCCGTAAAATACAACGCCTAACGCAACACCAGCACCGGCGCTTAGCCAATCAATATTAGTGAGTACTTGAGTGAGCATAAAATAAACTTATAAAATTTAGAGACATGCCATCATAACCAATAACACGCAATAGAAGTAGGGGAGCAAAGAAATTACAGACATAAAAAAACCAGCTCAAAATAAGCTGGTCAAATATTACTAAATTAAGTAATCAAAGGGAAAATCAACATGTGCCCGAGTAAGCTGCAACTTAAATACATAATCACCAAAATAACTAATATTACTGGGTGAGGCTATATAACAACAGGCATTAGAGTAGACCGGAAAACAAAATAATTAATTCAAATTAATTTACGAAAGATCATTTATTTTTATTCGGGTTGATTTAAACAAATCAAATTATGCGCATAAAAAAAGCCAGTTCAAAATGAACTGGCTTAATCATTACTAAAATTAGTAATCAAATAGGGGGAAATCAACATAAAACCTGTATTAACTGCAATTAATCAACAAGCATAATAGTAGACGCCGCTCTTTGAATTAAGTTCATAAAAAGATCAAAACTTTTAAAATAAAAATTGAATGCTAAATTTAGGCATAAAAAAAGCCAACTCAAAATGGGCTGGCTCAATCATTACTAAAATTAGTAACTAAATGGGGGGAATCAACATGAAAACTTGTATTAACTGCAATTAATCAACAAGCATAATAATAGACGCCACTTTTTTAATTAAGTTCATAAAAAAATAAAAACTTTTAAAATAAGTGCTACACGCTAAATTTTGGGCATAAAAAAAGCCAACTCAAAATGGGCTGGCTCAATCATTACTAAAATTAGTAACTAAATGGGGGAATCAACATGAAAACTTGTATTAACTGCAATTAATCAACAAGCATAATAGTAGACGCCATTTTTTAAATTAAGTTCATAAAAAAGTAAAAACTTTTAAAATAAGTGCCGAACGCTAAATTTTAGGCATAAAAAAAGCCAACTCAAAATGGGCTGGCTTAATCATTACTAAAATTAGTAACTAAATGGGGAATCAACATGATGCTTGTGCTAACTGCAATTAACCAACAAGCATAATTGTAGACGTCCGCTTTTTAATTAAGTTCATAAAAAGATCAAAACTTTTTAAATCAATTTAGTTTTTAATTAGCGATAACATTTGTTGTTCATCAAATTTTGTAAAGCTCATTGATTTATCAGTAAATAACGCATCTACAAGGGCTTGTTTGTCTTGTTGCATTTTAAATACTTTTTGCTCTATTGAATTACTCATTATGAGCTTATACACAAATACAGGGTTAGTTTGGCCAATACGGTAAGCTCTATCAGTCGCTTGTTTTTCTACAGCAGGGTTCCACCATGGATCAAAGTGAATAACTGTATCGGCTTGTGTAAGGTTAAGGCCTGTACCGCCAGCTTTTAAGCTAATTAAAAACACTGATGTTTTACCACTGGTAAACTCGTCGATTACTTTATCTCGGTGGCGCGTTTGGCCTGTAAGCATACTAAAGTTAATGTTTATTTCTTCAAGGCGTTGGGCTATTAAATCAAGTGCCGATGTGAACTGACTAAATATAATAATTTTACGACCGAGACTTAACATAAGCGGTAAATGTGTTGTTAACCATTCAAGCTTAGCGGAGCCTGCTTGAGTGTCTGGATCTATTAATTTAGGGTGGCAACAAATTTGCCTTAACTTTAAAAGTGCCTCTAAAAATGCAAGTTTACTTTTTTGTGCGCCTTGTTCGGCAAATAAGTCTATTAGCTTCTCTTCTAATGAACGTGTAATACCTTGATACATTTCTTTTTGCTTAGGCTCAAACTCAAACTCTTTAGTTAGCTCTGTTTTTTCAGGCAGCTCTTGCGCTACTTGTGCTTTAGTGCGGCGCATTATAAAAGGCATAATTAACGCTTTTAACTGCTCAGCTCTCTCCATATCAGCTTCACGCTCAATAGGCGTTTGAAAGTGCTGCTTAAAGTGGGCTTGAGACCCAAGTAACGATGGCATAGCAAAATCGAGTAACGATTTAAGCTCAAGTAAATTATTCTCGATTGGAGTACCACTTAAACAAAGTTTAAAGTCGGCATTTAAGCGTTTAACTAATCGCGAAACCTGTGCGGTATCGTTTTTAATGTATTGTGCTTCGTCGAGGATTATATTTTCAAAATATAATGGCGAATAATATGCAATATCACGCTTTAAAAGTGGATATGTAGTAAGTATACACTGCGCTTGCGCTAAGTGCTGTAAAGGATCGTTACGGTTTGAACCAAAAATAGTGGTGACTTTTAAGCTTTTAGCAAACTTAATAATTTCGTTTTTCCAGTTACTCACCAAACTAGTTGGACACACTATAAGTGTAGGGCCCGCTTGCGGGCGGTTAAATGTACTGGCTAAAAATGCAATAACTTGCAAGGTTTTACCCAGACCCATGTCATCAGCTAAAATACCACCTAATTGGTGACGTTTTAAAAAGCTAAGCCAGTCAACACCTTGCTGTTGGTACTCACGAAGTGTTACTGAGTCATTTAAGCCATGTAATGAAACCTTAGTAATTGCTTTATCGGGACTATTTAGCTCTTGTAAGTATAGCTCTAATGAGTCGTCGTGAAGCTCTACGTTTATAGCAGTGTGCTTTACTAATTCAGGTAAATACGAAAGCGGAATATTAAATTCGTCTCGTGTTTTTACAAATTCAAAACGCTCTTTAAATTCATTTAATAAGTTAATTGCTGACTTATTAATAACCCCAAATTCACGACCAAGCGGATAGTAGTAAAATAGTTCACTTTGGCGATTTAATGACTGATATAGCGGGTCAGTATTAGTAAACAACAGCGATGCCTTAGCATCACATAGCAATACTTTGCAGTGCATTTGATGCCCTGCTGCGCGGTGTACATGTAAACTAACTTCACACTGCGGATTAGGACTCGTTACTTTACTTACACTTACTTGCCAACCACGTTGCTTAAAGCCAGGGAATACTTCGTATATTAGCCAATGCAAATGGATTGAAGACTGCTTTGTAAATACTAGTTCACTTTGTAAACCCCCTTTACAAAATTCAAATCCTAAGTTAATTAGTTCGTTAGTTACAGTATTTTCAAATGCACTATTAATCGTACTTGCAGGTGCAGCACCTGCTAAATAGTTTTTATTTTTATACTTAAATAACAACGAAAGAGATAAACCTTGATCGCCCATAGTTACTTTTAAAACAGCATTACTAGAGATTTTAGGCAATGTTGGCTGTAAATTAGTAGGGTGGGGTATTACACCTGCACCAAAGTTATCGGCAAGCTGCTTGTATATTCTATCAAAATTAGCGTCATGCAAAGCAGGCATAGTTTGTAAATGTGCTATTTCGTCTGCACTCAATGGGGTGCGAAGACGGCCCGCTTTTAAATGATCTAAATCGAGGTAAGTAGGTGGTGTTGTTTTTAATAAAGCCCAGTTTTGTGTTTGCTCAAGCTTAATAACTAATTGTGAGAGATCTTTATCTTGCTCCCAACTAAAACTTAATGCTTGGCCCGATTGCGCCTTAATTGGCACTCGAGAACGCTGGAAAAACAGGCGTTCTGTAGCTATCAACTGTTGTAAGGCACTAAAACCCCACTGGCCTTTTAGCTCAATACTTCCCACTGCATTTTGTGAGCGTATCCAACTAAATAATCTAAAATCACTTTCGAGTAAGTCACTCGGCGTTACAAAACTATTTAACTGCTGCTCGGTCAGGTTTCGACCTAACGTGTAATTCTTTTTAGTCTCAACATTCGCTATTTTAGGTGTTAAGAATACTTTGTTATTTTCAATATCTAATACAAATAATAATACTTGCGATGGCGTGTTTTGATCACCACTTTTAAGTGCGCTTAATTCGCTAAACCAGTCATTAATAAAGTAATCTTCGCCATACTCACCAGAGTGCTCTATTTTGAGCTTAAATAAAATAGCAGCTAAATGTCGGCATTTAGTTTTTGCATTACACGTACAATGCGTATCAACAGAATAGCCAGTTGGTACTTTACTGATCTCAATACGTTGGTTAAACGATGATCCATTATCCACTTGTACAGTAGAGTCGACTACAGAAAAATTAGGGGTGTGTTCTAGCCAAGTAATTTGACCTTTCTTGTAATATTCTTTTCCTTTATCTAAAACATTTTCACGGAAAAGTTTTTTAATAAAGCGTTCAGACAGAGGAAACTGGGTAGCCTGCTCATTTTTAATTTCTTCAAAAATAGCCATTAAATCATTTTTTGATAAGTTAGCAGACATGTCACTCTAAGCATTAAATTTTAAAAATAATCCTGCCAGTATATGCCTTATGTGCTCTGAGCTAAAGCACTATTAACAAGATATAAACTGGTTGGAGCTGATAACTTAGTAAAAAATCGGTTTGTAAGTAAAAATAAGCATCCAATTTTACAAAATAATATTTAAAACAACTGCAATGGTAGAAGTTACATATAGTTAGAAACATAAAAGTAAGCATTACAGATCACGATTTTACTAACAATAATAATAAATGAAGGAATGTAGCTAAAAAGAGGAGATTAGTTAGTAAAAAAGTGATCTTGAGGAAGGAATATGATTATTTAAAGAGGAAATAGGCTAGTAAAGATCAGATTTTTACTAACAAAACAATCTGCCAGATCACTATTTAACTAAGTAAATATGCCTGACAGATCATTATTTAACTAACTAATTAAAGGCACTTAATAACTTAGTTAATTGCTCTAAGCGTTTGTCTGTCATTACTTTATTATCAATTTTGATAGAGACATCACCGCTTTTTAAATTGCGTTGTACCGATATAAAGTTATTTTCTAGTACAGCTTCGCGCTTAACAGCTACTTGTGGCTCTGAAGTTAGGCATTTAGTGATCGCCATTGCACGCTTGTCGTCGCTTGTAATCGCATTTAACTCTTCATCACTAGCAAGGGCACTAACAAGTTGATTAAACGCCTCTTCGTCTCGCTCCTTTGCGCTAACAAGCTTTTTAGCGACTTCGCGACCTACGTGATTAGCAGTAGGGTAAAGCGCAATGACATCAGCAGGAATTTGCTCATAAGCTTTAATTGCATCTGCAATTGCAGTATGCGATACACCTTCTACCGCGGCAATCTCTCTGTAAGATCCTTTTTTACCTTGCTCAATAAGCTCATTTTTAGTTTGTTGGTAAGCTTGGCCAAGCTCCCATAAACTAGGAGCAATGTATTGATCTGAAGATACCGCTAAAATTTTTGCATCTTGATCAGTAAAATCGCTTGAACTAAGTACTAAATAATCTGCGTTACCTAAAATACAGGCCATACGACGACGTGAACCTGCCAGAACTAAACTTTTGTCACCTTGATCCCAAAGTAGGGCAGGATGTTGATTTCGGCCATCCTCACGAATTGCAGGAAGAATGTCTGATACTGACTTTTCGTTTAGAAGTGCCTGTACACGACGATTTTTGCCATATACACCAGTGGTAGATTCAATATCAGCATGTGCGATCACTTTACAAACAAGCGTAATTTGACGAGCAGGGTCGCTCGGTGCAGGCATTCTAATTACATCGCCAGCATTCGCTTGTTCTAGTAATGCATCAAGACTACTGCTACCTACAGCAGTTGCAAATGGATCTAAGCGGGTGTCATTTTTACGTTTTTTAGCCATTTTTATTTAACATCCTTACTTAGGGGTATTGAGTGTTGATTGAGTTGACTGCCAATTTGAACGAATAAGCATTTCTAGCTCATCGACCACGTCTTTAATATTTTCTTGAGCGCGCATTAATGACTCACGACTTGCTAAGCTGTCTGATGCTTTTTGATCAAAAATAGTGTTGAAAGACGATGAACTAGCGGTAATCGCGGAGCTGTGATTGATTGGGTAGCTCATTACTTGGCGACCAAATGCACTACGAACATCTTTAACGATATCGCGCTGTGAGTGATTACCTTTCACATAGTTGGTCACTAAAAATTGCATAAAGTCCCAGCCCTCATGGCCAAGTGCTGCAACTGTATGGTAAATCTCACCTAGTCGTTTCAAATATTTGTTATTAGCATCAAAATCTACAGCTTCTGGATGAACAGGAATAAGCATCGCAGTAGAGGCCATTAATGCATTATAAAACATAAAGTTAAGGGTAGGTGCGGTGTCAATTAAGATAATATCAAACTCGTCTTTAACGGGGTCAATTACTTTCTCAAGTAACTTGTGGTAATGGCGAGTTTGCTCATAATTTGAGGTATCTTTGAGCAATGTTGCCGTTTCGTGCTCAAAGTAAAAGTCATCCATACCCGATGGTAATACACGAATATTTGGGATATGCGTTGGTAAAAATGAGTTAGACACAAATTCAGGCCATGTTTCACCCTCGTCTAAATCTATGCAATCACGCATTAAATCACCAACAGTAATCGGGTCGTGCTCACTTGAAGGAAAAAAGCTTGAAGAAGAGCCTTGTGGGTCTAAATCTATAATACCAATGCGATAACGTTTAATATTTGTAGTTGCAAGCGCTGCCGCTATATTAACCATACTGGTAGTTTTACCGCAGCCGCCTTTGAGAGAATTAATTACAATAACTTGCAGTTTGTCATCACCAGTACGATGATCTGGTTTAATGTCCATAATATCGGCCATAGCAAAAATATTTACTAATGTGTAAGCATAGTGACCGTTAGCACCGCGTTTTATGTTTAAATCATCGAAGTCGCCATTATCATGACGTCTTTTTAAAGTACGATTATTACAACCTAATAAATCAGCAGCTGCTTTTTGTGTATACGTTCTTAATTCTTTTTCTTCTGATTTAAGATGAGCACGGTAGTGCTGAATACGTCCTTCTAATGATTTTTCAGCAACTTCAGCTGTGGCTTTCAAAAGCCGATAGGTACTTAATGCGTTATTGTTGATAGACATACTTTCTTCCTCAAAGTTAGGCAGTTAGTATAATGTCCATTCAAATAGCTGTAAACAACTATTTAAGACGACATGCATTTTAAAAACAAGACATCTAAAAATATTTTTACACCTTTAATATTGCTTAGTATAAATAAAGAAGTTTAAAGGTGGTTAAATATATAAGGTAATAAAGGTTAAGGGTGTAAAATCATCACATAACATTATGATTTATATGAATAATGTTTAAAAAAGCAGATCAGGTTTATACTTGGTTAAGATCAGATCTTTATCTACCTGCGGATCAGCTTTTTACTAAGGTCAATTTTAAATATAGAGTTATGCACAGGTTACGCATGAAGTTATGAACAAAAAGAGCCCTGCAGATCAGTTTTTTACTAAGTAAATTATAAAGTTATGCACTAGTCGCAACATCAAAATACGCTTTTAATTAGTATAGATCTGATCTGTACTTGGTACAGATCAGATCTATTCTAACTCGATAAGGCTTTATCCACAGGGGAATATATTTTTTGGTGTATTTGTCGTGCTTAATTTTAAAATTAAGCCATTGTAATGGACAAAATAACAGCTGAGTTAGTAAAAATTAGATTTGTGATAGTCCACTTAGTATAAATATGATCTGAAATCGTAAGTAATGTACATCACTTAGTATAATAGTGATCCAAACGTTTTATTTAAAGTCAGATCACTTTTATACTAACTTAAACATTTAACTTTTGTTGCTTAATGTGTTGTTATTAGCTGTCGCAATAAAAATGGAAATAAGAACAATGAGCCGAAAGGTCAACATCTCGGTAGATAACTTGCCCGATACACTTAGGGGCCAAATCCACGGGGTGGAAAGTGCAATAGATAACGAAAGTTTAGCACTATTTACAGACAACAAAGACGTGCGAATTTCTATTGAAAACGCAGCACATGGATTACGTGCATATTCAAACACGTTTAATCACTATGATTTGTGGGGACGCTTTGTTCGCTCGGGCTATAAAAAATTGCCACTTGAAGAAGCGCCTAAAAAAACAATTATTACGCGTAAAATATCTGAAAAAGTAGATGGTATTTTGTACGATGGCGAAATAAAAATAACGCCAGCTGTTGTAAGTACACGCAAAGATGGCGAAGATGTTGAATACCTTGTTTGGCCATCAGATAGAGAAGAAAAAGTAGAGCGAGCACTTATTCGTTTAGCTTCTAAAGGCAAAATAGTTAAAATTAATTTTAAATCCGGTATTCAATACGCGGTTGTTTTTTCTATGAACGAATTAGCACAAGAACTCAAAGCGGTAGGGCAGTCAATGCCATATCCTGCAATAAAAGAGTCACTTGAAGCATTGCAAGGTTCTAAACTTTCATTTAAATATTCGGCAACAGATACTAAAAATTCTGATATAGATGATTCGTTTTACGAGTCAAACATGAACTTTTTATCGTCACTGCATTTTAGTGGCAAAAAAGGTCAGGGTGGCAATGTAAAATGTGTTGCCTGTTTAAATGCATTTGTTCATAACATGATTGATAACCTTGAATACAAAGGGTATTACTTTAATAGCGCTCAAGAATTAAAACGTGGATTATCGCGTTGGATGATGCTTCGTTTGTATCACCTTTGGCGTTATGCAGCACCAGGTAAAACGTACCATTTTAGATTACTTTCAATTATGGAAAAATACGGATCTATTTATTCAACTGATGATATTACCGAAAATAAATTAAAAGCACTTCGTCGTGATATGACCACCACAATGAAAGATTTGATTGAAAAAGGTGCAATATCAGAATACAGCATTACAAATGTTAAAGATGACAAAACCGGTAACATTATCGATTACACATACGAAATGCACCCGTCTGATCAGTTTTGCGATGAAATACTTACATTGAACAAACACAATAAACGCATTGAAATCCAAGGCGGTAAACGCATTGTTGAAAATGCCGTACTGATTGATGAAGATAAAATTGAAGAAATAGTAGAAAAATAATAACCGTTATTTTAAATACTGTACGGATAACTAAAAAGGCCAGACTATGTGGCCTTTTTAACATAATGACTACCGCTCAACCTGTTCTAAATATAACCTATCAACCAAAAAATCATACTCGCGCTTACGAGGGTGAGTTTCGGGTTTTTGATAATCAGGTAATATACCTAATTTTACGTCTGGTTCTGGATTAATCAGAATAAAGGGTAATGCAGCACTCACATGATAGCGATTTTGCGCCGTATATCTCACATTTACCTGTGGACTCACTCGAGTAGGGCGGCGAATTCTAAGTTTTTCCTTTTCGCCTAAACTAGCAACCCGTAATTGTTCTTGAGCTACAAGTGATTGCCATTTTTGTTGATCTATCATTCTTGGATTTCGATAACTGGCCGATTTGTCGAGCATTTCGAGAGCCATTTTTTTAGTCAGCGTTTTAGTTGCGTGTTTGTGCATCCAAGTAAACCTAACCGAAAATGGCGATTCGCTTTCACTATGAATTTTACGATATGCAGCAAGCGTTATTAAATTTGGTATAGCATTGTGAACTGCCTCAAATCGAGCATCGTTGCTATCAATAGCTAAAATACATTCTTTAAACGTAGCTTTAGCTTTATTTACTTGAGCTATACGATTATTTAAAGCTTGTTTATCTGCATTTTTAATAACGAGCAAACCAGGGTGCCTTTTTAAAACACGACTGCTTAATCCTGATTTTTTATACATGTCTGAAAAAGAGTTTAGGATTGATTTTTGAGCAGGTACTCCAGTGATTTTAGAAACAAGTATAGATTCTGGAACTTTACTCTCATCGAAACTACTTACATCTGGTAATTGATAATATTCCGCTTTGGAGAATTCACACTCTTTTAGTTCTTCAATCAAACTTAAAGTTAATTCGTTCATTAAATCAAACTGACTTCTAATTTGTACCTTAGTTACCATTACACACCTCAAAGAACACATCTTACTAGTCTTATATTATTACATGCACTTTGCTTTGTCTAAATAAATAACAAATAGTACTCGGGGCTTATAGTAATATTATATTTAAATTAAGTATGATGTGTTCTTTTTAGTGGAGATATATAAATGAAGAAAGTTTGAAACTCCTTACTAATTCATATGAGATTGGAGTATTTACTTTGTCGTATATAAAAAGGCTAATACGCCAAGTACTAGATTATCTAAGTAGTAGGTGATAAAACTAAGTTTAGAAAAATGAGTTAAGCGGAGTTATATAATTTTCATATATTTATCTAACAGTCCTAGTATTTATAATTACTGACTCATATTACACCGTGTTGGCAGTACGGTGATCAGGCTAAAGGTTACAATGACTACAAATGCTTTTTGATATCAGTTCCTCTTTAAGGATACTTCAAGCAGTAGCGGCTTTAATCATGATGAATTGTAAATTAGCACTATCACTTTGAAGAGAAAACTTAATGGCCTACCACACCTTTAAGTTGTGGCACTTGTGAATATAGTCCTGCATACGAGTGCTATACAAGACTATGCGTCTAGGATTTAAAGCGCAGATAAATGATTACCACAAACGCTCATATCATACATTAAGGTCTGCACATAGCACTTGATAGCTATTAATTAATTACCCGCGTAAAGTTAAGATTACAGAAGCTGTCATTTAAGTATGATGTGTTCCTAGCAAAATTACGTATAACATACCCTTATGTACTCTTTATTCTCAATGCGTTAAAATTGTAAATAGTTAGCTCTAAACGCATGTATTTAAACACTTTAGTTTCTTCGAAATAAAACTAAAGTGTATGTTATATAACCACCTAGGTTAAGTAAGATTACTATTATACTTAACTCATAACTAAATAATTGGAAAATAGTGAATTTAGTCCTTGAACATAGGGGCCTGCATACGTTAATTTCTTCTTATCAGGTAATGTAGGAATGAGGAAAAATTATGCAATCGTGGAACCCAAATAGCTGGAGAGAGCTGCCAATACTGCAGCAGCCACAGTACCCGGATCAAGAAATACTTAAATCAGTAGAAAGCCAATTAAAAACGGCACCGCCTTTAGTTTTTGCTGAAGAAACAAGAAGCCTATTCAAACAACTTGAAGATGTGTGCGAAGGTCGTGCTTTTTTACTTCAAGGTGGTGACTGTGCAGAATCATTTAGCGATTTTAATGCCGCTAACATTCGCGATACATTCAAAACAATCTTACAGATGGCTGTTGTATTAACTTACGGCGGTAAATGCCCTGTAGTTAAAATAGCGCGCATGGCTGGTCAATACGCTAAACCTCGTTCAGCAGACTTAGAAACAATTAATGGCGTGTCTTTACCATCTTACCGTGGCGACATTATTAATAATATCGAGTTTACAGAAGAAGCACGTATACCCGATCCACAACGCTTAATGACTGCATACCATCATAGTGCCGCTACGTTAAACTTATTACGTGCTTTTGCACAAGGTGGCCTTGCCGATCTTCACCAGGTAAACCGTTGGAACATGGGCTTTGTTGCTGCAAATCCACTTAAAGAAAAATACCAACAACTTGCTGATAAAATTCAAGACGCACTAGAGTTTATGGAAGTGTGCGGAATTAACTCTACAATTGCGCCAAGCTTAAAAGAAACCGATTTATACACTTCTCACGAAGCGTTATTACTTGGTTACGAAGAGGCGCTTACTCGTCGCGACCACTTATCTGGTGATTGGTACGATTGTTCTGCTCACTTTGTTTGGATTGGTGAACGTACTCGTCAACTAGACCATGCACATATTGAGTTTTTCAAAGGCATCAAAAACCCAATTGGTGTTAAAGTTGGCCCAGGTATGGACCCAGATGACCTAATTCGTTTAATTGATGCATTAAACCCAGATAACATTCCTGGTCGTTTAACGCTAATTACGCGTATGGGTGCAGATATACTTCCTGAAAAACTTCCAGCACTAGTAAGAAGAGTTCAACAAGAAGGCCGTAAAGTAATTTGGAGCTCAGATCCAATGCACGGTAACACTGAAAAAGCGACATCAGGTTACAAAACACGTAACTTCGACAATATTATGCGCGAGATCAGTCAGTTCTTCGCTGTACACAAAGCTGAAGGTTCATACGCAGGTGGTGTTCACCTAGAAATGACAGGCCAGCACGTTACAGAGTGTACTGGCGGTGCTTACGGTTTATCTGACGATGACCTAGCACAGCGTTACAAAACGCAGTGTGATCCACGCCTTAATGCCGACCAAGTATTAGAGTTAGGCTTTTTAGTAGCTGATTTACTAAAAGACGCACGTAAATAATATTTATTGATACAAAAAAACCGCTTAGTTGCGGTTTTTTTATTTCTTTGATGAGTAAGTTAGTACTTACGTCGCTCCAAGTCTGTTTCTATCAATATTTTTGCAGATATTTCTTCAACAGAATGATGCGTAGAATTAAAGTAAGCAATTTTATGACGCTTATACAACATTTCCACTTCGCGGACCTCAATACGACACTGTTTAATTGAAGCATACTTAGAGTTCGCCATACGTCGATGCCTTATAGCCGCAAGCCTCTCAGGGTCAATCGTCAGTCCAAATAACTTATGTTTATAAGGGACTAAACATTTAGGCAAACCTTCATTATCTAAATCTTCTTCTGTAATAGGATAGTTAGCTGCTTTAATGCCGTACTGCAGTGCTAAGTATAAGCTTGTCGGTGTTTTACCACTTCTGCTAACACCAATTAAAATGATGTCTGCTTCAGAAAAGTTTTTAATATTTCCGCCATCATCATTCATAAGTGCATAGTTAACCGCATCAATTCTAAAATCATAACTTTTTTCGTGGATAGAATGCGTACGATGCATTTTAGGAACTGGGGCTACATTGAGTTCTTTTTCTATTTTTTCGCTATATGTAGTTAAAAAGTCATACGTGACTGCATCAGCCGATTTTATAATTTCACTTAAATTGTGATTAACAAAAGTAAAAAAAACAAATGGCTTTTCGCCTGTTTTTGCAGCGGTTGCATTAATTAATGCTTTAATTTCGTGCGCTTTTTCTTCAGTTTCTACAAATGGAATTGTTTTATGATTAAAATCGATAGGAAACAACGACAAAGTCGCATGCCCAAACACCTCTGAAGTAATAGCTGTTCCATCTGATATATAAAAAGCAGTTCTCATAATTAACCTTTTTATTGCGTTTAAATCCCTAAAATGGGTTTCTCACGGTTTACGTGAGGACTATTGCCAGTGTAGAATGATGATGACCTTTATAAAAGGTTTTCTTTCTTAACTCTCACAGTTAGACCTACAATTTGTTTTTTTTGGAGAAAGATCCGTGCAAGAATACGTTCTCTGGTATCAAGAGCTTGGTATGCAAGATGTTCCTCGAGTTGGCGGTAAAAACGCTTCACTTGGCGAAATGATTTCAAACCTAGCAAACGCTGGTGTACAAGTACCGGGTGGTTTCGCAACTACCGCAGATGCTTTTAATGAGTTTTTAGATCAATCAGGACTCACAGCAAAAATTCACAACATTCTAGATACACTCGATGTTGATGATGTAAATACACTCGCTAAAGTCGGTGCCGATATCCGCCAATGGATAATCGACACACCATTCCAACCAAACCTAGATCAAGCCATTCGCGACGCATATAGTCAACTCCATGGCGATACTGCAGCAGATGTATCATTCGCAGTACGTTCATCAGCTACCGCTGAAGATATGCCAGATGCATCATTCGCAGGCCAGCAAGAAACTTTCCTTAATGTTGTTGGTATCGATTCAGTCATGGTCGCTATTAAACACGTATTTGCTTCATTATTTAACGACCGTGCAATCTCATATCGAGTTCACCAAGGTTACGATCACCGTGGTGTGGCGTTATCGGCTGGTATTCAGCGCATGGTACGTTCAGATAAATCAGCATCTGGCGTAATGTTTAGCATTGATACAGAGTCTGGTTTTGAAGACGTTGTATTTATTACATCAAGCTACGGCTTAGGTGAAATGGTTGTACAGGGCGCAGTTAACCCTGATGAGTTTTATGTTCATAAACCAACACTCCTTAAAAATAAACCTTCAGTAGTACGTCGTAACATTGGTTCTAAAGCCATTCAAATGATTTACTCAGAAGATAAAGCACACGGTAAGCAAGTAGACATCGTTGATGTTGCCCCTGAGCTTTCAAATAAATTTTCGATTACAGATGAAGAAGTGCAAGAACTTGCCAAGCAAGCTGTAATCATCGAAAAACATTACGGTCGTCCTATGGACATCGAATGGGCAAAAGACGGTAACGACGGCAAACTATATATAGTTCAAGCACGTCCAGAAACTGTACGCTCAAACGAAGACTCTAACGTAATGGAACGCTTTCAATTAAATGGTACAAGCAACGTTGTTGTTGAAGGCCGTGCAATTGGTCATAAAATTGGTAGCGGTGTTGTTCGTGTTCTTGATTCAATCAAAGAAATGGATCAGGTACAAGTAGGCGATATTTTAGTTACCGATATGACCGACCCTGATTGGGAACCAATCATGAAACGTGCAGCAGCGATTGTTACAAATCGTGGTGGACGTACGTGTCACGCGGCAATCATTGCACGCGAACTTGGTATTCCGGCAGTGGTAGGCTGTGGCAACGCAACTGATTTAATTAAAGCGGGCCAAGAAGTAACAGTATCGTGCGCCGAAGGCGATACCGGCTTTATTTACGAAGGTATTTTAGATTTTGAAATACTAACGTCACGCGTTGATAAAATGCCAGAACTACCAATGAAAGTTATGATGAACGTAGGTAACCCCGATCGTGCATTTGACTTTGCACGCTTACCGCATGCAGGTGTTGGCCTTGCGCGAGTTGAATTTATTATCAACCGTATGATTGGCGTTCATCCTAAAGCGTTATTAAATTTTGATGCTCAAACAGATGCATTAAAAGCAGAAATTACTGACATGATTGCCGGTTACGAATCACCAGTAGAGTTTTACATAACAAAACTGGTTGAAGGTATTTCTACTCTAGGGTGTGCATTTGCACCAGAGCGTGTAATTGTTCGTATGTCTGATTTTAAATCAAACGAATACGCAAACCTAGTTGGCGGTCAGCAATACGAGCCAGAAGAAGAAAACCCAATGATTGGTTTTCGTGGTGCAGCCCGTTATATCTCTGAAGACTTCCGCGATTGTTTTGCACTAGAATGTGAAGCTATAAAACGCGTAAGAAACGACATGGATATGGCTAACATAGAAATCATGATCCCATTCGTACGTACCCTTGAAGAAGGCAAACGCGTAATTGAATTACTAGAAGAACATGGCCTTAAACGCGGCGATAATGGTCTTAAAGTAATCATGATGTGTGAGCTACCTTCAAATGCATTACTTGCAGATGAATTTTTAGAAATGTTTGATGGTTTTTCTATCGGCTCTAACGATTTAACACAGTTAACGCTTGGTCTTGACCGTGATTCTGGTTTAATCGCACATTTATTTGATGAGCGTGACCCTGCAATTAAAAAGCTACTTTCTATGGCAATTAAAACAGCTAAAGCAAAAGGAAAGTACGTAGGTATTTGTGGCCAAGGTCCTTCAGATCACGAAGACTTTGCTGCATGGTTAGTAGAGCAGGGTATTGACTCTGTTTCACTAAATCCAGACACAGTAATAGAAACATGGTTATACCTAGCTAAAAAATTAGCAAAGTAATAAATATGTAAGCTATAAATAGGTAAGCTATAAATAGGTAAGCTATAAAAATGCCAGCAATAAATTGCTGGCATTTTTTTATACTCAATTAAAAGTAAATTAACGGGCTAATTTTTTATCTAAATAGGCACATGATTTAGTTAACGCCTTTTGACAAAATGATAAGTAATGTCGCGCTTTAGGATAGTAAAACGAAAAGCAAAATAAATAACACGCCACTGATCTGTAATAGTAATTTTTTCATATAACACACCTCATTACTTGTTAGTATGAGTATAATTTAAGCTGCATTAAAATCGACTAAAAGAGTGTTACAAACTGTAAAATCTTCAATTTCTATTCGCCATCACCATGATATAATTAGTCAAATGCCCTAAAATATCGCCGTCATGATAGCAACAATTACACAGCAAGATGCCGCGACAGAACTTGTCGCAAACTACCTAAATACCATTGCAAACCAAGGTTTTACCGGAGATACCGACGCAAGTTATGCAACGCGTATTACCGCTTCAACCGATAACAGTGTGTATCAGCAAATACCGCAAGGTGTTATTTTTCCAAAAAGTGAAAAAGATATTCAGCTCGCATTGCAAACAGCATCTCGCGACCCGTTTTTATCATTAACTTTTGGTCCTCGTGGCGGTGGAACAGGCACTAACGGACAATCGTTAACACCTGGTATTGTTGTAGATTTGTCTCGCTATATGCGCGAAATCCTCGAAATAAATGTAGAAGAAGGCTGGGTACGCGTTCAAACCGGCGTAATAAAAGATCAACTTAATGACTTTTTAAAACCTTATGGTTTTTTCTTCTCACCTGATTTATCTACCAGTAACAGGGCAACTATTGGTGGCATGATAAGTACTGACGCATCGGGGCAAGGCTCGTTAGTTTACGGTAAAACGAGCGATCATGTTTTAGGGCTAACAACTTATTTAGTTGATGGCACACCTATGTGTACCTCCCCAATAGACATCGACAAAGCACAAATTATAGCTAATCAAGACTCATTAATTGGCAGTTTATATAAAACAGTTTTAGATATTTCAATTAATGAACGCGCTGCTATTTTAGCTAAGTTTCCACGGTTAAATCGTTTTTTAACCGGCTATGACCTAGAGCATGTGCTAAGTGATGACTTACTTACCTTTGACATGAGCCGACTAATAACGGGTTCAGAAGGCTCATTAGGTATAGTAACTGAAGCAAAATTAAACCTAACGCCTATTGCTGAATTTAAAACGCTTATTAATATTAAGTATGATAGTTTTGACTCAGCACTTCGTCATTCACCATTTTTAGTCGATGCACGTGCAACATCGGTAGAAACCGTTGATAGCAAAGTTTTAAACTTAGCGCGTGAAGATATCATTTGGAATTTAGTATCGGACTTAATAACCGACGTACCAAATAAAGATATGCAAGGCCTTAACATGGTCGAGTTTAATGCAGTATCAAACGATGATATAAAAGACAAAGTAGACACGCTTTGTAAGCTTCTAGATGAATGCGTAATAAATCAAACTAATGGCGTTATTGGTTATCAGTTAACCAGTGATAAAAGCGATATACTAAAAATTTACGCAATGCGTAAAAAGTCAGTGGGTTTATTAGGTAATGTAAAAGGCAGCCAAAAACCGCTCGCCTTTGCAGAAGACACCGCTGTACCGCCTGAAAATTTAGCCGATTATATTGTCGAATTTAGAGCATTACTCGACAGTCATAATTTACAGTATGGTATGTTTGGCCATGTTGATGCGGGCGTTTTACACGTACGCCCAGCACTTGATATGTGTGACCCAGAACAAGAAAAACTACTTAGAACTATTTCAGATCAGGTCGTAAAACTAACCGCTAAGTACGGCGGTTTAATGTGGGGCGAGCACGGTAAAGGTTACCGTAGTGAATATAGCCCTGAGTTTTTTGGTGAGCATTTATATACGCAACTTCGTAAAATAAAAACAGCTTTCGATCCTAACAACCGTATTAACCCCGGTAAAATATGCACTCCTATCGATAGTGAAGACTCACTAGTTAGTGTAGATGGACAAAAGAGATCGCACTTCGATAAGCAAATATCAATAGAAGTTAAAACCAGTTTTAACAATGCAATGACCTGTAATGGTAATGGCATATGCTTTAATTACGATGAAAATTCACCTATGTGTCCATCGTATAAAGTAACTGGCGATCGCCGTAATTCACCAAAAGGACGCGCAAGTTTAATGCGCGAATGGCTTCGTCTACAAGAGTCAAAAAATGTAGATTTGCTCGAAGTAGAAAAACAGCTTAACAAAGGTGAAGTAATCACCTGGTGGGAACGTTTTGTTCATAGCCGCGAAAAACGAAAAGGTATTTACGACTTTTCTCACGAAGTAAAAGCGTCAATGGATGAATGTTTAGCATGTAAGGCATGTACAACAGCATGCCCAATTAAAGTAGATGTACCCACTTTTCGTTCGCGCTTTTTAAATTATTATCATAGTTATTATGCACGCCCGCTAAAAGATTACCTTGTTGGTAACATAGAAAATAGCGCGCCATTAATGGCAAAGTTCGCTAAAGTTATAAATCCAATTGTTAAAACATCATTAGTTAGTAATGTTATTAAAAAAACGGTTGGCTATGTTGATACACCACAGTTAAGTATTCCTGCACTTTCAAAGCGTGTTACTAAAATACAAAAATTCGATTTTGATTTACTAAATAAATTAAATGCAGAGCAACAAAGTGAATATGTATTAATAGTACAAGACCCATTTACGAGCTTTTACGAAGCCGAATTAGTAGAAAGTTTTATTACTTTAATAACCCAACTTGGCAAAAAACCAATGCTATTACCTTTTAAACCAAATGGTAAACCGCAACACGTAAAAGGTTTTTTGCATGAATTTAAAGTTACAGCTAAAAATGCAGCCGAGTTTTTAAATAAATTAAATGATATTAATGCACCGTTAGTCGGTTTAGATGCGTCACTCGTTATGTGTTATCGCGATGAATATAATACAATTTTAGAAAATAACCGTGGCGAATTTAATGTGCAGCTTGCTCATGAATGGCTAGAAACACAATCGTTTAAATCACTAAGCGCAAAGCAAAATACAGATACCGAATTTACATTACTGAGTCATTGTACTGAAACAACTGCGCTGCCAAAAGCAGCAAATGTATGGCAAACAATTTTCAATGATATTGGTTTAACATTAAAAACAACAAATACAGGTTGTTGTGGAATGGCGGGAACTTATGGCCACGAAGCACAAAATCAAGATAACTCACGTGCGCTTTACGAAATGAGCTGGAAACCAATTGTAGATAAAAATAAACCTGAGCAACTTTTATCTACGGGATTTTCTTGTCGTAGCCAAGTTAAACGTTTTGAACAATTTAAACCAAAACACCCAATTGAATTACTAGCACAGGTTCTTAAATAACTTTATAAAATAAGAGTACTTAAATAAGATCACTTATATAAGAGGTACTTAAATAGTTTTATCTAAATACAAATTTAGTAAATTATTTATTAAATACAAAAAGGCGCAACGATTAACTTCATCAGTGATGAAAATAACCGTTACGCCTTTTTTAAATCTATTATTTTAATTACCTAATTTAAATAACTGTTTTAAAAACTACTTTTTAGCAAAGCTATCGGCAATAGGTTTAGTGCTAATACCATGTATAAATACACTAAACAAAATAGTCGTCATTGCTATCGTCGCTATTTGATATTTGTTTTCTATTTGCGTATCTATCACCATCAATGTAAAAACAATTGATGCTAATCCTCTTGGTCCAAACCACGCAAATGTAAAACGCTCTTTAATACTCAATGCCGTAAACTGCAGAGACAGCATAACTGGAATTATTCTAATCAATGTTGTACTTAACAAAGCGTAAATTATAATTTCAGTATTTAATTTAGGAATAACTAAGTAAGCACAAACAAACCCGAACAAGCACCAAATCATTAACGATGTGAAATCTGCGATATGCTCTGAGTCTTCAATTAATTCTGTTCTAACTTCTTCGGTCGAAAATTTATCAAATAATAAGCCTGCAATAAACACCGCAATAAATCCACTGCCATGAAAATATTGAGTCACAGAAAACACAGCCATTGCAAAACCGAGTAATAAAAATGGACTAGTATTTTGTGCAAAGTAATGACGTTTCATTGCAAAGTTTAAACTCGGTATAAAAACAACAATACTTGTAATAGCTATTAATAAAGCCAAGCCAAGCTCTCGGCCAAACACACTTAATGTTTGTGTTGCAGTAATAGCTGAATCAGGATTTTTAGCGAGTAATATAAATATTAAAAATATAGGTACGCATAATCCATCGTTCAAACCACTTTCAGTATTTATTCCTTCGCGTATTTTTTCAGGCACTTGTGTACTTGCTAGTAACCCTTTACTTAATGCCGCATCAGTAGGTGTTAAAATAATAGCGAGCAACGCTGCTTGAATAAGTGAAAGCTCAGCAAAGAAAAATAAAGCAACAGCAATACCAAGTAACAAAGTTAAGGGTAGGGCAACAAACAACAGTAAACTAGGATACTGAAAACTATGCCTTAATACACTCAACTTTGATTTAGCTGCATCAGAAAATAAAAAAATACTTAGCGTAAGTTCTATAAATGGTAATAAAAGATCAACGCCTTCTTTTATTTTATCCCCTTCGTTGGGTAGCATTGAAGCTAAACATATTCCGCCAACAACAAAAAACATTGGGCCTGTTACTTCTGTTTTTTCTAACTGGCGAAGTGTTAAAGAATAAATTAAAAATAATCCGCCTATAAATGCTATTACTAAATACTCCATTAAATTTTCCTTTTAAGCCCTGATTTTGCTCGCTCTTTAATATTTGTTTGAATATAAATTTGATCGGTAGTCGCAATTTTAGAATGACCTAAATCTTCTGATAAATGTTTGAGCGGTCTAGTTTGCGCATCATGTGTGGCACCAGTATGACGAAGCCAATGTGCAGTTGCAGCGCCAAGTTGTTCAGCATCATCTTTAAAACCATCATCGAGTAATGATTGCTGTGCATAATCAAAACTTTGTTGAACTAAACGCCTAATTTGCCTTACGGTCATACCACCTTGCCCGCGAATTTTATGAACCAAAGGATCTGATTCATCAACACGGGGAAGGGCAGGTAAACCTCTGTATAGTCTATAACGTTTTAAATATTCAACAAAATCATCGCTTAAGGTTACATCTCGTAATTTATTACCTTTTCCCATTATACGTAAAAACCAAAAACTATCATTATCTTGCCAAAAATGAGACATCACCGGCGACCATTGTGGGCGCTCAGATAATTCTGAAATTCGTAAATAAAGACCTTTTAAGCAGGCAAGCGTAAATAAGTTCCGCTCTAAATCAGGGTTATGTTCGCATAAATCACGCGTTACACCAAAAACGTATTCCCATTGAATATCGCTTAATGTGTCTGGAATTTGAATTTGTGATTGAACAACTAAGTACGGACTATTTTTTTTAACAACAGGGACAAAGTTAGCAAATGTTTTTTCTTCTAGTAAGGCAAACTTATAAAACACATTTAATGCTGTAAACATAGACGATAAAGTTTGCTGACTAGCAATGGATTCTTTAAGCATAAAAGGGCGCCAATTTTGGTTTAATCGACGAATTCCTTGTTCATCTTTATAACGCCATTGCACTGAAGTTGCAGCCCATGCTTTATCGGGTTCGACCATAAAATCAACGTAAGCTTCAATATCTTCGCGTTTTAAATCGAATACTGATTTTTCTGCTATTAACCACGACCATAAATAAAAGCGTTCAAGCTCATTTCGAAAACGACTATAAGTGGCTTCTGACTTTCGGCCATAAACATATAAAAACTGATACAAGAATGTCAGATCAGCTTTTGATTCAGTTACAGTCAAGCCAATTTCCTGTATAAAGGATGCAAGTTCTGGGTATTCTGAATTGAGAGTACCGTCATCTAGATGGGCAATTTGATATCTTAATTGTTTTAACGTATCAACCAAAGCAACAAGCATAATGTATAAATATTCAATTAAATAATAGACTTACAGAATAACGTCAAAGTCCGATACTGTCTAGTATTGGACATAGTAAAGTTCTAATTATTTTAATACCGTGATTATTCTATGGTTGTTGGTTGCTATATCTTATTAAGGAAAACATTATGAAAAAACTAATTATACTAAGTGTACTTGCTTTAACTGTTGCGTTAACTGGGTGTGCTACTACAGGTAGTGCATCGCCAAGCGAAAAACGTTCACTTGTACAAAGTATGAAAGCAAACACATTAGATAAATTATACGCTGAAAAACCTGATGTTAAAAAACAAATTGCTAACTCTGCTGGTTATGCTGTATTCGATAACGCAAATGTAAATGTAGTGCTTGCTAGCTTTGGCGGTGGTTACGGTGTTGTTAGAAATAATCTTACAGGTAAATCGACTTACATGAATATGGGCGAAGCCGGTTTAGGACTTGGTTTAGGCGTTAAAGATTTTAACGTTGTAATGGTTTTTCATAACCAAGCTGCACTAAATAGATTTATTGAACATGGTTGGGCATTTGGCGGAAACGCTGATGCAGCAGCAAAATATGAAGATAAAGGCGGTGCACTAGTTGCCGAAGCGATTGCAGATCAAGTTACTGTATATTCTGTAACCGAAAATGGCCTTGCACTACAAGCTGTATTAAAGGGAACTAAGTTTTGGGTTGATTCAGAGCTTAATTAACCACCAAATTACTATCCTAAAAGCGAGCTGGTTTGTATAATCACGCTCGCTTTATTAAAACCCAACCAATTTAACATAACGTAACTTATGGGCTATATAATCAATTCCTATACAACATGATTTATATGACTCAAACAATAAATAAAATAACCTATCATAGCTATTAACTATCATTCTACCCCAACACACTATAAAGTTTAGCTAAATGATCATACAATGTTTACAGTTTGAGATAATTTAAATTTCAGATATTCGGTTAATTTAAAGCTATAAATATAGTGCAGATAGCTGAATTTAGTTTTAGCATTTTTTATATCTAACTTGGAACAGAACACTATGAATGTTTGGGAAAGTGATAAATTAATTTTGTTTATTTTGTTCGTAATCCCAGGTTTCATTGCAATGAAATTTTACAGTATGTTAGTTGCACCTGATGCTTATAGAGACTCATCTAAACAATTGGTAGATGCCATTGCTTATAGTTGTTTTAATTACGCAATTCCTTTCCCCATAATTCTTTATTTCGAAAAAATAAAATTAATTAACTCAAGCCCTAACGGTTATATTTTCTTTTACTTTTTTTTAATCTTGATATTTCCTATTGTTTTAACCTATATATGGCATAAGATAAGATCATGTCCTAGACTCAGACAGAAAGTAACTCATCCAGCAGGTAAACCTTGGGATTTTATTTTTTCAAAACAAAATAAAACATATTTTATTAAAGTAACGTTAAAAGATGGAAAAGTGGTTGGAGGCTTTTATGGTGAGAATTCTTTTTCATCTAGCTCTCCAAACCCTGAACAGTTATTCCTCGAGCAAACATGGATTATTTCTGATAAAGGAAAATTTGAAAGACCTAAAAATGATAGTGCTGGAATTATAATTTTGACGAATGAAGTTTCACATATTGAATTCAGACATGGAGTAATAAATGAAAAATAAAGTCAGTGGACAAAATGGCTATCAGCCTATTGTATCTCAAGAAAGTAGCAAATTTGATATACAAAAAGGTTATCAGCCAGTTGTACAATCAAATCCAAATTCATCACCCGGAGGTCAGCTAGGTTATCAACCAGTATCATCATCTTCTGGAAATATACCTACAACACAAACGGTTAGCCCTCCCGGTGATGAATAATAGTATAATTTGAAAAAAATTAATTACACATCTTAATTTTAAAGGGCTGTCGCCCTTTTTCATTTGATATATATTAATTTATTTTATTAATTTTTATTATCCTAAGTTGCCTATGAAAATAATCTGCTAATCTCTCAGTTTCACTAAAAACGGTATTCCAATATTTAATCCGTATATCTGCATCAAGATCGGTAAAGTCGGTTCTGTCTGGGATTTTTCCGTAAGGTAAGCTTGCTACAAATTCTTTTGATGGGGTGATCATCACCACGTTGTCGTAATTAAGTGGTGATACTTTACGTTTTAAATTTTTATCGAACCACCCTGCTTTTGGCTCTGAATTAAAATGCGGATATAAAATTAAGCCTGGGTTATTAATTTTTAAATCAAAGTGGTAGTCAATTATTCCGCCATCGCGATAAATACCGGGTGGCGAGCCTGCAATATTTTTTATACCTTGCATAACAAGTGGTATTGAACCCGATGCAAGTAATGCATCTTTTAAATTATTTTGAGTAAGCGCTATGTTTTGTGTTTTAAAATTGTAGGTATCGGTAATTGATAAGTCACTTGTTGCTGGGCCAAATATAAAACGCTCATATTGCGAGCCTAATAATTTTCGGTTAACGCGGTTTAACATATAACTTTTTGATAAACCCATTAACTGTATTAATTTATTTTCGCTAGCAATAAAGCCATTCGATTTTGCCACTATAAAGTGCGCTTTAAATATTGGGTTATTTATAATTTCGGTTACGCCGTTATCGCCAAAAACATCTTCAAGTAATGCGCGCGCTTTTATTGTGATTTCACTTGGTGTTGGTTTATTACTTGAGTACCTAGTTTGCGAATACGATTTTGCTAATCGCTCAATGGCAGCAACGGGATCGTTTTGTGCAAAACACGCAGAGCGAAAAGCGCCGGCAGATGAGCCAATTAAATTAAGTGGTTGGGTACGGTTTTTAAAAAATTCACCAAAAATATATTTATCTAACCCAAATAATGTAAACCATTTAGGACCGCCACTTGCACCTAAAAAAGAGGTGAAAAGTTCGGGTTTAAAGCCCTGTTCGTTAATAATTTTAGCCGCTGTTTTCCCTGCGTGAATCTCGATCATTTAAAAAATTATGCCTTTAATTTTGGTTTTTTCAGTTATTTTTACAACACTGAAAGTGAATACTTATGCAAAATGAAAAGCGGCTTTATGTTGACATAAAACCGCTTTTTATAGTTAAGTGTGCTTAAAATACGTGAGTTAGTCCCAAATGCCGTCTTCGCATTTGCCCTGTACCTTTACATCTTTTACTTTAAATTCGGGCTCTAAACCTTTGTCTCTTTGTGCGTGGTAATCGCTCGTAACAGACAAAATAGTCGGCGTTAACAGTATAATAGCGATAACGTTAACCACTGTCATTAACCCTAAGGCAATATCGGCTAAATCCCAGACTTCTTTTAATGTGGCCGACGCGCCCCACAACATCATTGATAAATAAAGCAAAGTGTAAATGCCGCGCCCTACTTTGTTGTCGAGTTTAAATAAGTGCAAGTTGCTCTCTGCATAGGCGTAGTTTGCCACTACCGATGTAAAAGCAAATAAGGTAATAGCGGCTGCTACAAAGTAAACACCACCTTGTGCTAAGTGAGCAGTCATCGCGCTTTGTGTTAGACGAATGCCTTCCATTTCGCCGCTAATGTCTATATCGGCTAATAAAATGATCACCGCGGTACAGCTACACAGTACTATTGTATCGAAAAATACGCCTAGCATTTGTATGTAACCTTGCGTTACAGGGTGATTAGGAATTGGGCTGGCACTTGCTGAAGCATGCGGGACACTACCTGCACCGGCCTCATTAGAATATAAACCACGTTGAATACCGTTTTTAATGGCTGCGCCCATTGCACCCGCTCCGGCTTCTTGTAAACCAAACGCCGATAAAAATATATCTTTAAGCATGGCGGGTACTTGCGTGAAATTTATAATCGTAATAATAACGGCGGCAAGTACAAACACAATGCCCATTATTGGCACAACACGCTCTGCAAATCGGGCAATTGCTTTAAAGCCACCGAGTATAATTGAGCCGGCTAGTACGGTAATAACCAGGCCTGAATAAAATGTAGGAACTTCAAACGCGTAGTTAAGCGCGTCGGTAATTGTGTTAGTTTGCATTGCGCTAAACGTAAAGCCGTAACCTAAAAACAAACACGCAGCAAACACAATTGCGAATGCTCGGCTACCCAAACCTTGTTGAATATAATACGCAGGGCCGCCTCTAAATTCGCCGCCACTATCGCGCACTTTATATACTTGCCCAAGTACGCTTTCAGCAAAGCCTGTAGCCATACCCAATATGGCTATTACCCACATCCAAAATATAGCGCCGCTGCCACCAAGTGAAATTGCCACTGCCACACCGGCTAAATTACCGGTACCTACTCGTGCGCAAAGCCCTGTACACAACGCTTGAAATGACGAAATGTCGTCTTTTTTACATTTGCTACTTCCTTTTAAAAGGCTAAACATATGTTTAAATTTAAGTATTTGAATTGCTTTTAGTCGTACCGAAAACCATATACCTGTAAACAAAAGTATATAAATAAGTACCTGACCTTCTCCCCATAAAAGGTTGTTTACACTTTTGACGACGGTATCGAACATTACTAATCCCTTTTTATTTTATACTTTTACTTTATGTTAGCACCGACTTTAAACTCTGCATGTAGCGCTACTCAACTTTAAAACTCCGGCAGCTAATTATGCATTAAACATAATAGTGTTTAAGTTTGGCTTTACCCGATAGTGAAGTGTGTATTGGTGTTTAATAATCTGTAAGTAAGCACATTCAACATTGAATTTTATTTCTATAAATATGAATAATAAATCATACCTACACTTTATATTGATTAGTTAAAAAATCAATAATATCTTTTTAAGATTCAGTATTTTATTTTGCGCATAGGTGCGGGATGCAATAGTTTTTATTTTGATGCAGTAAGGTTTATATGAGGCGTAATGAGGATTAAGAATGGCAAAAAAATAGCGCATAAAGTTATGCGCTTTTTTGTAATTATATTTAATTAGTTATAGCTGTATTGTGTAGGTGCACTGTAATGGTTGTTGCTGTTAATCTGTAAATTTTGCATTGCTAAGTATGAGCGACCGGCATCTAAGCCTAATTTATGATCAAAACGTAAATCGTTATTTGAACTACCTAATAATTTGCTATGCAGTTTTTCGTCTGCAAAAATTTGTATTATTTCCACATCACTTGGTGGGTTTGCAATAAACTCAAGCTCATCTAAATACGCTTTCTCGTGCTGTATCAAGTAGTCCAATGTTTTTGGACAATAGCCTGATGCTATAGCAAATGATCTTAGCTTTTGTACCCATGCAGATTGCGCTTGAAAATTAGCGTCAACCGTTCTTATTACAACAATTTTACGAGCCCCTCGGTTGTAAGCTTCACGCACTGGTAATGGAGCGGCTAAACCGCCGTCTAGGTAAAAATCGCTCTGTACTTGCTCTTCAGCAAGGTGTATTTCGTTAGCTGCTTTTGCGTTTAACCAAGGGGTTAACTTTACACCCTGTTTGTATAAAAACGGGAGTGCGCTAGAAGCCTTTAACAAATCACGCCATTGACCACTCTCACCTGTTGGCGATAAATAATAAGCTTTTCTGTCTCGTGCGTTAGTGGCTGTTATAAGTAGTTCACGCTCACCTAAACTCGTTTTCGCTGTTTTGAAATCTATAGCTCTGTTTACTTCAGTGGTTTTGTCAAAGTACCAATCTAAATCAACTATATGCTTACCCACTAATCCGCGACCAAGCTGAAAAAAACGTTTGTTACGCGAAAGCCCTCTAATTAGGCGTTTGGCATAGCCTTTTTGACGCGCTAAGTAACTAGTTAAGTTTTGCGAACCTGCAGAGGTGCCAATGAATAAATCGAATGGGTCATATTCTTGCTCTAACCACGCATCAAGTACGCCAGCTGTGAAGATCCCTCGCTGCCCGCCACCTTCAGCAATCAGTGCAACTTTTGGTTGCGCTGTTTTGTTAACTGAATTAGCTGTTGCGCTATTTAGAGACTTCACGGTGAACCTACCTTTATTTAATGATGTTTGGTTTAATACATACATTATAAAAAATAAAAGTGATATCTTAAAATTGATTATTTAAATCAGTTCGATTGAAAAAACAGAACGGTATGTAAAGCAAAATATATACTAAAAATAGCAATCAAATTTACTTTGAATATTTAAATAACAAATACAGACATCACTTAAAGTTAATAAAATGAGTTAAAAAAGTTTAACTTTTGATGATGTCTGTATGTTAACAAGCCCAGAGTGTACGCTTGCTTAACTAACTATATTTTAGTGCTTTATTTCCATTAAAATTTCGAGTGCACGGTGGCGTTTTTCACTATCGAATACATCATTGGTAAATATAAACTCATCAACTTCTAGCTGTTTCGCTATCATCTCTAACTTGTGTTTAATACTTACATGTCCGCCTACTACGCTTAGACTTAAAAAGTTCTCTACATGAGCGCGTTCTTGTTCGCTCCATAACCCGTCCATGCTTTCAACAGGTGGTTTTAGCCACAGCTCGTTACCGCGTATCAGTTCGAGCACACGTTGCTTAGAAGTAGTCGACAAGTATTGCGCTTCATCGTCGGTGTCTGCTGCCACTAAAGGCAGTGCAAGCATGACGTATGGCTTATCAAGTACGCTTGATGCTTTAAATTCGCGCTTATACAACGCTATTGCGTCGTGCACGAAGCGCGGTGCAAAATGTCCTGCAAATACATACGGTAACCCTTTTTGCGCCGCTAGTTGCGCGCTAAATAAACTCGAGCCTAATAACCAAATAGGAACGTTTGTGTCCTCACCCGGTATAGCACGTATAGGGTGCGTACCGTTGTAAGGACCTAACAATGTTTGCAGCTCAGTTACTTCACCCGGGAAGTTTTCTGCACGGCTCATATCGTTGTTTAATGCACGACTCGTTACAGGGTCGCTGCCGGGGGCACGCCCTAGTCCTAAATCTATTCGCCCTGGATATAAGCTCTCTAACGTACCAAATTGTTCAGCAACAACTAATGGGGAGTGGTTTGGCAGCATAATACCGCCCGATCCAACGCGTATCTTTTTGGTATTACCTGCAATGTGTCCAACCAAAATAGAAGTGGCAGCACAAATTATTCCTGGCATATTATGATGCTCAGCAAGCCAAAAACGGTTAAAGCCAAGTTCATCTGCACGTTGGGCGTATTTAGTACTTTTATGAAGAGTGTTAGTAACGCTGTCCCCTTTGATCATGGGGGCAAGTTCTAATAACGAAAAAGGAATGGAATTTAACAAAATAGCAGCTCCTAAAAATGCATGCTAATAATGGATTACATCATTAGCATAAAACACTTAAATGGGTCTGCTATTAGGTCAATTCAAGTTACGCAGAGGTATTAAAGCAAAATAGGTATATGTTATTTTGCTCTAAGGTATTCAGGCAAGCTGTGCATCACGTTGGCGCTGCTTTTTATAGCCTTCTGAATCTACGCCTTTTTTCCAATAACCTGAGGAAACAATATTACTGCGCGGTATATTAAATTGCTCTGTTAGCAGTGTTTTTGCCCTACGTACAAGCCCAGCTTCCAATGCCATAAATACAATGGGAGGCTCTGCTGTAATGTGCAAATTTTGAAGCGCGCTAAGTAGCACTTCGTCAGCGTTGTCGGTAACAAGCCAATTAACATCGCGGCTTGTTTCTAAATCAATAATGTCTTTTTCGGTGGGTACATGTACAAAGGCATCAATTTTTGAAAATAAAGGTAATTGCTGCGCATACCCTTTTATTGCATTTACCGATGTTAAATCGCCTAGTAATACATAATGCGAATGCTCATAATTATCTAGCTTTTTAGGGCCTGGGCCTGCAATACCTAGCTCATCACCTACTTTTGCAGTTTTAGCCCAGTCAGTTGCCGGACCTTGGTGCATATTTATAACAAAATCAAGCGTTAGCGCGCCTGTTTGTGCATCTACATGCCTTATTGTATATGACCGTATACAGGCTGTTTTTAAGTTAAAATCTGCTTCACCATTTTTTGGGAACAGTACTTTTACATAGTTACCAATGTGCTGTGAGGTTAAGTCTTTAAAATCATCAGAGCCTACAATAATACGCTGTAGGTGGGGTGTGATTTGCTGTGTACTTAATACGTTGGCTTTGCGAACTTGTTTACTCATGTATTACCTCGTTTTACAAAACTTAGACTTTAATTCCAACCTGCATAAATCTTTGATCAATTTAACGAATTAAATTGCACTATAACGTTGTTAAAATTTTTATTTAGAACGACTAGGGTCTGTTGATCTTTCAAGATTAAATTTGCAGCAGCCTGTTTGGTATTTAGGCAAGGCAGAGACTATGCAGTGTGGTTATTCCCCATAAATGGGCGATAACGTAGCATTAATGCCAAACAGGCGCTGCCCAAAGGGTTCTTCCTAGGGGCTACTTACTCTTTGTTGCTCGGTTTTTACTTAGCCCACTAGGTTACAAATCTCGCGCCGCGATTAAATAGCCCCTAGTTTGAACAAATTTTAATCCGCAAAGAACAACAGACCCTAGATACAAAAGTTTTTGCCTAGTTCTAGCGTAATTTTCTTAACGTTAAATAGACCCCATATATAAGCAGATTGGTATAATAATTGGCTGCTATAAAAAGCAGGTATTGCACAACGCCCCATTGGTTGATAAAATCAACTATAGCAAATTAATTGACTTTGTCAACTATATTGAGAGTTCTATGAATACACCTTTATCAAATACGCTGTTTGAACTAATGCAAAATTACCGTGTCACAATTCGTGAAGCAATTAACGCAGGCGAACTGGGTATTAATGCTATGCACGTACGCTGCATACATATTATCGCGAACGTAAATAACTGTACGGCTAACGATATTGTTACTAAAACGCAGCGCGATAAAGCGCAAATAGCACGTTTAATTAAAGATCTTATTGGCTTAAATTTAATTAATAAACAGGCGAGTGAGCACGATAAACGCTGCTTTATTTTGTCGCTCACAGAGCAAGGTAAAGTTCTTTTTGATAAGTTATTAGCATCAGAGCAGAAAATAAATAATCAAATGTGTAAAAACTTAAATCCTCAACAAATCAAAGACTTTTTAGATACCGCACAACAAATGATCAAAAACATGGATTGATCAGTTATACATTTCTTGGCATAACTTACACAAAACGCATATACTGTACACTTATACAGTATATGCGTTTTAGGTTGTGTTATGTTTGTCATTCCCATTTATATAGAAGCAGGCGTGTGTGGTTTTGAATCCCCCGCAGCGCAGTACACCGAGCTAGGTGTAACCCTTGATGAGCTTTTAATAAAGCATCCAGATGCTACGTTTATTGGTATTGCATCGGGTAACTCTATGCAAGAAGTCGGAATTTTTGAAGGGGACTTATTAGTAATCGACCGTGCAGAGCCTGCAGAAAATGGTGACGTTATTGTTGCTAACTTAAATGGTCTTTTTGTATGCAAACTACTTGATAAAACCAATGCACGGCTGCTTTCAGCTTCTTCTTTACATAAGCCTGTACAACTAACCTCTGCAGACGAATTTCAGCTAGAAGGCGTAGTAACGCTATCAATAAGAATGCACAGGCAAAGCCCAGAGTTACTAAAATGTATGCCTTAGTTGATGCTGTGTCGTTTTATGCCAGTGCCGAAAAAGTATTCGACCCTGCTATTCGCTCCAAACCCGTGGTTGTACTTACCAATAACGATGGCTGTGTATGCGCTATTTGCCCTATTGCTCGGCGCTTAAATATTCCTAAATTTGGCCCGTACTTTAAAGTTAAGCATTTGCTTGAGCAAAACAACGTTGTTATTCGCTCTAGCAATTACGAGCTTTATGCTGATTTAAGCGACAAGATGATGAATATTATTGGCCGCTTTTGCGATACACAGCACATATACAGTATTGATGAATCGTTTTTGCACTTTAATGGCTACACATCGTTAATTAAAGACTGGCATGAATACGGCCATACAATAAGGCGCACAGTATGGCGCGAAACAAAACTTCCTGTAGGTGTTGGTTTTGGCCCGACCCCTACTTTAGCAAAAGCCGCTAACCACGCCGCTAAAAAGCTCAGTGGTTTTAATGGCGTAGCAGTAATAAATAGCGAGCAAACTCGCCAAGCTATTTTACAAAGAATGAGCTGCGAAGATGTGTGGGGAATAGGCCGGCGACTAGCTAAAAAGCTTAAAATAATGAATATACACACCGCTTGGGATCTTGCTCAGCAAAACCCTAAAGCAATGCGCCGTGCATTTAGTGTGGTTGTTGAACGTACAGTAAGCGAACTTAACGGGATAACATGTTTAAACTGGGATGATGTACGACAAGATAAGCGAGAGATTTATTCGACCCGTAGTTTTGGAGAGCGCATATGCGAGCCAACAGCACTTAAAACAGCGCTAATTAACCATGTAACCACAGTGGCTAATAAACTAAGAGCGCAACGCTCGCTTACTCACCAGCTTTATATTTTTGCAGCCAGTGGCGCGCACGAAAACAGATATTATAAAAAGTCGTTTGTGTATAAGTTCCCCTCACCCACTAACGACACCTGCGTGATGGCTAATGCTGTATCTGAGGTATTTAATAATATTTACCAACCGGGGATCCGATTTTATAAGTGTGGTGTGGGCGCGGTAGAGCTAATATCAGAACAGTTTCAGCAAAATGACTTATTTAATAAGAGCCCTGATAATCCAAAGCTTATGCAATGCCTAGATACAATTAACAATCGATACGGAAAAGGGATGCTCAGCCTTGCAAGCAGTAAATTAAATGACCGATGGCACATGAACCGTGATTTTTTATCGCCGCAGTACACTACGCGTTGGCGCGATATCCCTAAAATATACTGCGAATGATTTACTACTTACTAGATGCTTTATTTGCTCTCGTCTGCTTTTTTAAATGTGCACTCTACACTAGGTTCGCTTAATGTATATTTTAGTGTGTTATCAGCTAAAAACTTGATACTTTGACTGATTGTTTTTTCGTTTGCAGGGTTTTCACAACGGCTCATTCTTAAACCGTTTTCAAGGCCATCACTTTTATATTTAAGCGTACTGGTTATAAAACAAAAGTTTGGTTTTTTAATAGTGCGAGTACCATTGTGGAGCGATCCAAATACAATTTGTTCTCCAAGTTTAAAACCTGCACTTAAATCACTTTCGTCTGTCAAACTCAAATCGCTATTAACGCATAACCCTGAATTGGTCGACACAACTTCGTATGCCCCCAGTTTTGACTTTAAAAACGGTATAAATCGTGTTTTATTACTCGGCTCAGAAAAAGCATTTGCACTTGTAAAAGCGACAGTTAATAAAGCGAGTGTTAAATATTTCATTTCGTGGGTGTATCCTCGTGAGTCAGCGTGTTAAATAATAGCAAAATGCCTAATCACTTAGCTTTTATAACTTTTAACAACTATAACAGAGATTTACTATAAAAGGAGAGAAGTCGTATTACAGGAGCGAGCGCGTGAGTAGGACGCGGAAGCTTTGCTCGGTTTTTACTTATTCTTACATGGATGTAAGCCATTAGAATAACCCAGGAGCAGTTGTCGAGCCCACTAGTTTACAAATTTCGCGCCGCGATTAAATCCTTCTTGGATTGAACAAATTCAACCACCAAAGGTAAACATGCCCTAGATACTCATTACGAACCATTTTGTTGTTAAGCACTTTATTTAATACGTACTTAAACAACAAAACGATTTATACCAATGCGCTTAATTGTAAGGGTAAATTGAACTCATTAGATTGTTTAACTAGTTATACGAATTGGTATTTATTTTATTGCCAGTACTTTGCAAATAATAAAGGGTAGCTTTGCTTTAAAAACTTAGGTTTGTCTTTAAAACGTTTACCTTTGGGTTCATCACTGCCAGATGGGATAAACGGCAATTCGTCTTCGTTACGTTCTTCAAATAATAAACCGGCTATTAAGTCGTACTCATCAATGTACGGATAAGGCTGCTCGTTTAAGTAATAAACAGGTGTACACTGCGCTATAGAATCAGCATTTTCTAAGGCGTTTTCGAATACTGTTTTACCGCGCGAAATTAACCAACATCTAAATTCGCTAAAGCCGTAATCGTCGTTACATCCGGCCATCACAAAGGCGGCACCAAACAAATCCCAGGTAAAACACTTGCGCATATGTATGCCAAAATGCTTATCAAAATCAATAAGGTGCTGATCGCTTAAATCATTAAGTTTAGTTTTTAGGTTATCGCTCACACTTTGCGGATCGAGCCCTAAATCAGGCGTTGTTACTAATTCCCAAAAAGCCTGTTCTGTTAACGCTGCCATTATAAAATCTCTTTTACTCGGCCAACTTGACCATCTTCTAAACGTACTTTAATGCCGTGTGGGTGATTTGGTGATTTTGTTAAAAGGCGCTCAACAACACCCTCAGTTAATGTGCCGCTGCGTTGATCTTCTTTTAATACAATATTTACTGTGGTACCTGGTGATATTTGCGAACGCGTAGGAACAGCCATAATTTAAACCCTAAAAATAATTTATCTAATTATAACGTCCATGTGCTATCAAACCAACAAAAGCTCTGTTAATTGGCGGAAAATGAAATATGTGCTGGTTTTGCGTTCAACTTAATACTCGTAAGCTCTTTGAGTATTATATTTGTTAATTCGTTAAGTTGCGGTTTTGCACTTTCAAGGGCTATATCATCATTAAAATAGCACTGTACTTTTAACGTATTGGCCTCGTTATTTAAATCAATGGTATGCGTTAGATAATCAAAACCAATTACGCTTTCTTTTATTGCCTCGCATGCATTAGTAAGTGCTAGTCGAATGTGCTTATCGCGCTGCTTTTGAGTTTTAGTCATAAATATAAAGGTTACTTATTTAGTCTGGGCTTGTTGCTGTTTTTTAAACTCTTCGTAGTTAGAGTCTTGTTTATCTAGGCATTCGTAATATTCTTTGTCGGCTTTATAGTTACACTCATCAAGGCGCGCCGATTGAACTTCATGAAAACGCGCGTCAGAGCTACAACCAGCTAAAACACATAATCCAACAATAAGTAATGCGCTACTTTTTAGTTTATTGATAAACATTAAATTTCCTTACACTTTCTATATCGAAAAAGCGTTAAATTATTACAATATTATTGTATATTAGCGCCATAAAATCTTAATCTCCAAAGGATCTATTTCTATGATGTCGCAGTTACAAAAGTTGTTTCAGCGTATAGACAAAAGCAAGATATTTCAATCATTTGTTATAGCTGTAATTATTGTTTCTGCCCTGACAGTCGGTGCGCACACTTACTCACTACATCCTACCGTAGAGCTTGCTCTAAATTGGATGGACGTTGGCATTACCGCATTCTTTTTAATTGAGCTAGTAATCCGCTTTATTGCAAGTAAAGGCATAAAACACTTTTTTTCTAAAGGATGGAATATATTCGACACCATCATAGTATTGGGCAGTTTATATCCTGCTGCTGGTTCTACTATGTTAATTGCTCGTTTACTGCGCATATTTAGAGTACTGCGATTGGTATCGATGATCCCAGAGCTGCGCTTATTGGTTAACTCATTGCTTAAAGCCATTCCGCAAATGGGTTATATAGCCCTATTAATGTTTGTTATTTTTTATATATACGCTGCAATGGGCAGCATGATGTTTGCGGAAATAAACCCCGTACTTTGGCAAGACGTATCAATCTCAATGCTTACCTTGTTTAGGGTGGCGACGTTTGAAGATTGGACCGACATAATGTACGAAACAATGGCGGTGTACGAATTAAGCTGGATTTATTACCTTACGTTTATATTTTTAACCGCATTTGTATTTTTAAATATGATGGTAGGTGCCATTTTAGAAGTTATGAGTGAGGAGCACCGCAAAGCGCGAGAAGAGCTCGCAGACGACAGCTCATTACCTGCAACGCAAGGGCAAGTAAACGAACTACAATCCCAAATTGCTGAGCTTAAAGAGCTATTGAGTAACCGCAAAAACTAATCTGATAAGAGTACTAAAGCACCCACTTAAAGTTTAAAAAGTGGGTGCAATTTAAAGATCTAATTGAAATAGAATTACCAAAGAGCTTTAATTTTCCTCGTTATCAGGTTTTTCATCCGTATCTTCAAAAGAAATAACGTTATCTACTTTCATTTTAAACGCATCAAAAAAAGCATTTTTTAAAACCGAAGTAACTGCTTGGAAAGTCGAAACATCCGCATTGTCTAATTGCCCTTCTATAGGAATGCGTGCAGCAACAAGTTTAGACTCATTGTTTTCGAGGATAGAGCCGAGTAAATCAACACTGCCTTCAAATATGGCCGTAAATATGCCGTCGTCATCTTTTTCTATATCTTCGCGCCACGAGAACACACTCAAGTTTTGAACGCCCGCTTTTACATAACCATTTAAGTTATTGTCTTTAGCTACAAGTTCCATAGCGCCATCAATGCCACCCGCTTCAATATCAAAAGGCGTGTATACCTTAAATACAGTATCGAGGTTTTTAACAGAGAAACGCTGTACCTCTGCGTTAAAATCAAAATTGGCTTGTTTGCTAAAGGGATCTAATTTGCCATCAAGCTTTAATCCGGCCTCCCCCATTAATGCACCTTCTACGCTTAGAGTAGTCACTAGTGTTTTTGATAGGTTTTGCGCGTTGGTTATATTTTCAATTCGAGCGTTAATATTTGATATAAAAGTGGGTTTTTCACCACTATTAGTTGAGTTAACTAAAGTTAATTTGCCTTGCTCAATTGTTAAGGTATCAATAGAGAACAGTACTAAATTATTGGCGAGCCCTACCCAGGTAGTTTCGTCTTTTACTTGTTTATTTTGCTCAGAAGCATTGGGGTCTTTATCGTAAATAACTATTTCAGGACGCGTAAAGGCCATGTTTGTTACTAAATTGCCCTTTAAAAGGGCTGACCACGCAAGTGAAAAATCGAGAGTTTGAATACTCAGTAAAGGCTTAGGGGCTGAAGTTGCATCAACAGCGTAAATTTCAACGTCGTCAATTGCGTAGGCACCGCGATATAAAAACAAATCTACATCACCAATATGTCCCGTAACACCTTGCGTATGCTTTAACTGATAATTTACGTAATACTGAACGACATAAGGCGCGGCTATTCTGGCAATAATAAGGACTAATAAAGTAACCGCTAATGAGTTAAACCATTTGCTATGAAATAAATTAGAAACCGAGCTCATTGTAATTTCCTTTACTTAATACTTTCAAATGAGCATTTTAAACATGTAAGAATTACGCAAAATTGTAATAACACTACGTAGATCGCATTTAAAATACATCGTTGGTAGCCTCATTGTAGCTAAACAGGCTAATCTACGTATTAAGAGCAAAGGTTATACCACTTTAAGAGTGAACGATGAATATGAAGATTCAAAAGTACGAGTAGGGAAATATTCTAAGGTAGTAAAATGCAATATAGATTTTAAGTTTTTCTGAAAAAATGATGTAAATCCAGTATTTAAAATAAGACATTGCTGCAAAATGTAATTTATACAGCAATGCTTAATTGAATATAAAGCGAGTGTATCCCTTTAACTTATAAGTGAAAATGCTTGATCAAATCTAACTGGTTTACTGAATATAAAACCTTGATACTTATCAATTTGTAAGCTTTGTAATAACGTTAACTGAGCTGGACTTTCTACGCCCTCAGCTATTACTTGGCATCCAATCATATGCGACATGTTAGTTACCGCAGATACAATACTTTTATCTTTTGAGCATTCACAAATGTTATCAATATAAGATTTGTCTATTTTAATGTAATCAACTGATAGCTCTTTTAAAACCGATATAGAAGAAAACCCAGTACCAAAGTCATCAATAGAGATACGCACACCGGTATTTTTTATGGCCGTAATCACTTTTGACAAATACGGTAAATTTTTGATCATGACTGTTTCTGTTATCTCTAAATGCACATTGTATGGTTTGACTGCGTACCTACTTAAAAGCGCAACTAAAAAATCTAAAAAGTTATGGTTTTCTAGTTGCAGCACCGACACATTAATCGACAATCCAATCTTACTATTCACAGCGTTTAACTTACTTAAACTCGCGATGGCTTGTTCTAGTACAAATTCACCTAATATATTAATTTTTCCATATCGCTCTGCAATATCTATAAATTCTGAAGGGGGGATAAATTCATCATTAAACTGCCAACGAAGTAGTACTTCAAACGTGGTTATTTCATTTGTACTTATATCAACAATAGGTTGATAACACAGATGAAAGTCACCTTTTTCTACGCACTCTTTAATTGAGCTACGAAGTACTTCTTCTCTTTTAAGCGATTCATGCATTCGCTCGTCAAATACTGATATTTCATTACGGCTTTTCTTACCTTCATACATAGCAACATCAGCGTATTTAATCGCGTCTTCAAGGTTAAAATTTTCACGCGTAAAATACAGCCCAACCTTAAAAGAAGGGTTTACTTGATAGCTATCCATGCTTACTGTTTTCGTTAAAGTTTTAACTAATCTAAAAACACAGTCAAAAAGTTCGTCTTCGGTGTTACTACGAGAATAAAAAATAAACTCATCCCCTCCCCAACGACAAGCAATAAAATCGCCCTGAGTTTGTGTTTCAACTAATCGTTTACCTGTTTGGGCCAGAACAAAGTCACCAAAATCGTGACCGTATTTATCGTTGATGATTTTAAAGTCATCCATATCTAAAAATAAAACGGCTTTAATATCATCATTTTGATTGGCTAAATCAAGTTCAACATTAGAAACAAAGCTCCCCCTGTTAAACAATTTAGTTAAATTATCTTTTTGCTCTAAAAGGATTATTTGTTCGGTACGAAGTTGCACTTCGTTTTCTAAGTTTTCAATAAATTGATCTAACTTAAGTTCATTATTAATTGATGACTTTACATCTTTAGCAGAACGTACAGCGGTAACAAAACACAAAATAAACCATAAAACGAGCCCTAAAATACCTAGTACATTCTCATCTTCAATAGGCTGTAAAAGTAATAAAATACTAAAAGGAACCAGTAAACAGGTTATATACGACAAGGAGGAACGAATATCAGAAGCTAAAACATTTACACCGCCACCAGCAAGGGAGCTAAAAACAACGAGTGATACAAACTTCTCCTGCATTGGCATATTTTCATAAAACAAAATGGGGAAAGCAGCCCATGTTAAAGTCGTTAATAATAAACCTATAAAATACAGATGATATTTAAAAGCATGGGTGTTGTTAACAAATACATGGCTGGCTATTCGAAGTAATGAAATAAATGATAACGTAAAAAGCCAGTAAAGTTTTTCTTGCGAGGCGCTGTGGTTAATACTGCTAAAAATAAGAAAACAAGAAACAACCGTGTTTATAGCAATTGCAGAACTAAAATAGGAGCTAACAAATGCTAATCGCTTATTGGCAAAGTTATTTATATGAGAGGTCATTAATGTTACTTGAATAGGCTGTTGCACAATGTAAACAGTTTACTTAAGTTCAATAATAAACAACAGTGAACATTCATAAAAAAGTATTGTTTAAGCCTCTTAAGCGGTTTTATAAGCCATTAAACTAAAAAGGGCTGGCAAATTGCCAACCCCTTTTGTTAATACTGATTATATATTATACCAATTCGCTTAATTAAGTGATCTATTTTGAGGGAAGAAAAATCGTGTCGATAACAAGGCAAAGATTTCGTTATTTAGTTGTTCTATATCAGAAATATTTAACGTAGTTAGCGTCAGATTTAACCCCTCAAATTGATTAAGTATTATTGCGAATTGGTATTACTCACCATCAACAATTATGCGTAGCATACGACGAAGTGGCTCTGCCGCTCCCCATAAAAGCTGATCGCCTACTGTAAATGCGCTAATGTATTTAGGACCCATCGCAAGTTTACGGATACGGCCAACAGGAATGCTTAGAGTACCTGTTACTTTAACAGGTGTTAAGTCTGTTGCGCTAATTTCGCGCTCGTTCGGAATAACTTTAACCCACTCATTATGAGACGCTAAAATTTCTTCAATTTTTTCTACGCTAAGATCTTCACGTAACTTAATGGTCATTGCTTGTGAATGACAACGCATAGCGCCAATACGTACACATAAACCGTCAATAGGCACTGGTTGCTTTGAAGAACCTAAAATTTTGTTCGCTTCAACTTGCGCTTTCCATTCTTCTTTAGACTGACCGCTTGGCATAGGTACGTCAATCCACGGGATTAAACTGCCCGCTAATGGCACACCAAATTGGTCTTGTGGTAAGTCTTTTGACGCCATTGTTTCACTTACTATTTTATCAATTTCTAAAATAGCAGAGCTTGGGTTATCTAGTTTATCTGCAACACTTGCATGAATAGCGCCCATTTGTGCAATAAGCTCTTTCATATTTCGTGCACCAGCGCCCGACGCCGCTTGGTAAGTCATTGGGCTAACCCATTCAATTAGGTCTTGCTCAAACAAGCCGCCTAAAGCAAGTAGCATTAGTGATACAGTACAGTTACCGCCTACAAAGGTTTTTACGCCTTGCGCTAAACCTTGTTCAATAACGTCTTTGTTTACAGGATCTAGCACTATTATGCTGTCCTCACTCATACGCAGAGCTGAAGCTGCATCAATCCAGTAACCATCCCAACCCGACTCTCGAAGTTTTGGATATACCGCATTGGTGTAATTGCCGCCTTGGCAAGTAACAATAATATCCATTTTAGCAAGTTCGCTAATGTCACTTGCATCTAGTAATGGTTTTGCGTCGCCTGCTATATCTGGGCCTAGTTGACCCGTTTGTGAGGTGGTGAAAAAGGTGGTGTCGATCAGTGCAAAATCACTTTGCTGCTGCATACGTTCTAATAACACAGAGCCAACCATGCCACGCCAACCGACTAATCCTACTTTTTTCATTGTTTGTTCCACTGTTTGATTCATAAAAGATGCCTTAATACATTAAAAATTAAATTCATTGCGTGAGATTTAATTTTCATTAACGCTAAACTAACACTCGTAGACGGCTAAAACTAGCGAATAAAACAGAACTTAAATATTTTTCATACTGAGCATAAACACAAAAAAGCTCTGTATTAAAATACAGAGCTAATAGATAGTGAAGTTTATTATTTCATTCCTTGAGTTTTATTTTAAATAAAGCTTAAAACTCATAGCTATAACTTAAACTAAACTCAGTGCCGGTGTCTTGTCCCCAAAGGGTAAGACCTTCTTGTTCAATTTCTTTTTCTTGGCCAAGCATATTCTTAACCTTAAAATTAACTTTAGAGTTAAAGTTAGGGAAGTAAGAATAAACTAAATCAACTGAGTGGAACGACTTTTCTTCTGCATCTTCATTACCACGTGTACCAGGTACAATTATACGAGGACCAAACACATTATAAATTAATGAAGTAGAATGAAATCCATCATCCGAGTCATAGCCCATTTGTAAGTTTGCAACCCACTCAGAATGACCAACTAAACGACGCTCATTGTTAGTTACAATATTCGATACTGTATCGGCCTCAAGGGCTTCTTTAAGCTGTGTTTCAAACAGTGAGTCAACACCGTCTGAATCATTAATTCCCAAATTAACACTTGAGTCAGATAGCGTAACGTTGCCTGACAAAAATGCTGAAGACCAATCTTTATTTATAAAGCCAAAGTCAGTTAAAAAATCAACTTCAATACCCGACAATTTACCCGACTGAGCATTTGCTGTTAATAACTGTGGAGATGCTCCCCCTACGCCCGCAAGCTCAACCATTTCAATTGGGTTTTCAATGTCTTTATAAAACAATGCAACAGAAAGATTATTACCTGATGGCATATACCATTCAAACCTAAAATCAACATTTTTTAAATTAGAACTTTGTAAACTAGGAGATCCTCTCACCAAAAACTCAGTTAACGGGTCAACAAAGAAAGAAGAGCTTACATCACGTAGATCAGGGCGAATGGTTGTTTCACTTAAATTTAAGCGAAATTGCATTTCTTCATCCATGATGTACGTAATAGCTAAAGAAGGAAAAAAGTTATCTTCATTAATAGCTACATCTTGGATTTCTTGTAGCGTATTTTCAAAGAAATTAGTATGCGCTTCATAACCGACTGATACTTGCGAAAAATCTTCCCATCGAACGCCACCAGTAAAACGCCAAGTGTTTTGATAGAAGTAATCCGCCATAAAATAATAAGCATCTAATTTATGCGCTGCACTGTACTTATCACCATCAGTGGTACCGTCATCAAAAATACCTGAGCCAGTTACACTTGCATAAAAAGCGTCATTCGCCGTGTTTTCATCAGCAAAAATATCGCTTACGTTAGAACCGAACGAGTACTCATCGCTTATACCACGGTGCGTAATGCCAAACTTCACATTACTTGCATCACGTTTTTTCTCTGAAAAATCGCCGCCTATTTTTAACTCAAGCTCATAGCCGTCACCATAAAAAGGCATACCCATATTCCAACCAAATGTTTCAACATCGTCGTGTAATACTTGATACTCACGGGTGATATTTGTTGCAGCTACATCTTGCAGTTGTTCAGATTCAAGCACGCCATCAACTAAGTTTTGCTGATAAACAACATCTAAACCACCTGGTGCATTACGGTTTGCTCGACTTAAACCGCCATACCAATCAAAAAATAAATTATTTAGCTCTGCAAAGTTGTGCGTCCCCTTAAGCTGAGTCGAAAACATTTCGCGCTCTTCGTACGTAATATCTACTCGGCGTAATTCGGTGACACCTTCTTCGGTTTCATTTGCATCAAAGTAATCGCGGTTACGTACGCGGTCACTCATGTCATGAAGTGCAATATTAGTAAGCTCAAACTTATGGTTTGAATTTAACTCATATCCTAAATTTAATGTGCCGCTCCAACGTACATTTTGCTCAGTCGATGTACCATCGTAATACTGGGCAAAACATTTGTCTTCACAGCCTAAGCTACCAAGGCTTGAGCCGCTTTGCTCTTGAACTACTTCCCACTCGTTATCGTAAGATACGGCTGCAAGCACACCAAAAGTACCGACCTCACTTTCAAATCTATCACCTAAGGCAATAGAGAAGTTCATGGCAGGGTCAACATCCTTTTCTGAAATACCTACATCCCAATCAAGCGATTGAATCAGGTTTTTACGCTCAGCTAACGTAGTGTTTATATTGCCCTCAAGACCAGCATCACTGGTAAGCGCAGTAGTAAACACATCCGATAATGCTCGCGAACCATCATCTCGACCCATCCAGTCATCATCACCGCCACTGTAAAAGTAACCGGTATCGCTATTAGAAGTATTGTACGATGTACCCACTTGTACTTTTAATAAAAAGTCAGAAGGAATTGATTTAGTGCGAATATTTACATTACCTCCACCAAAATGCGCTGGCATATCCGGTGAAAATGACTTTTGTACACTCAAGCTTTCAATAATTTCAGATGGAAATAAATCCAAAGGAACCACTGAGCGAGTAGGATCAGGACTTGGTACATACATGCTATTTAGCTGAGTACTAGAATAGCGTTCACCTAAACCACGCACATAAATAAATTTGCCATCGACTAACGTTAAACCAGTAACACGACGAAGTGCAGAGGCGGCATCGCCATCACCAGTACGTGATATTTGGTCTGCACCCATAATATCAGCAACAAACGCTTGGTTTTGACGTTCTTGCAGTACAGCACCCGCACTGCCCTTTAATCGTTGCCCTACAGCAACAACTTCTTCTATTTCTTGCTCTTCTACTTGCTGCTCAGCAGCCGTGGCTGTATTTACTGATAAACCAAGTAACGCAGCCATTACAGCGTAGTTTAACTTTGATAAAGCAAGTGTAGAGGGTTTAAAAGATTTCATTTTTATACTCCGAAACAAAACAAGACATTAGCCGAGCTTTCGCTCGGCTATAATGTGGTTTGGGTTAAAGGCCTACTTTTACCCAACCTGCTGTCCAGTCTGTTTGTGCATCCATCGCACCAATGTAATCTACAGAATCAAAGTAACTATCTAAGCTTGATGAATCAAAGCCATTACCGAGTAATAACGACTCAGCAGTTGGCATATAGCCATTATCTGCTAGCCCAAGGTCAGCGGCTACTTGAACTGAATTGCCTGTTTGTCCTAAGAACCAAGATTCAACATTACCTGTACCAATTGCTTGCGTACCAAAGTTGTTAGCGGTTTCACACGCAACGATTGAGTGAGTAACAGTTAATGTACCGTCCTCTGCTCGCGGCGCTGAATCAGAGCCTACTCGTAAACAGTTTGAATAGTCTGCCCCGCCTGTCACCACTACGTTTTTAAGCATACCCGCAGTACCTGCACGTAAGCGGATACCATTTACACCCACATTACCAATAATTGTTACATTAGAGATAGTTGGCATTGTTAGTGGCGTTGCACTTGAATCAAACTCAGAGTTATCAGCTTCAATTGCATTGTCGCCCTCAGAGTCTGATTGTTTAATCAGTACATATTGCGCTTTACCCGTCCAACCGAATGACCAATCAAGTGAATCATCGCCTATGCTTGTTAAAACAAGGTGACTAATATTTGCAGTACCACCAAAAAATTCAACACCATCGTCTAGATTTTCATGAACGTGAATGTAATCTAGTTCAGTCTGACGACCAACACCCGCAAGTGTAATACCGTTAAGTTCATCGCCATTACCCAGCGTTTTACCCGCTTGCTTAACTGCAACATACTTTAGCGTACCTGAATTATCTTCAGGGTCATTACCACCGAACTGGCCTGCGTCACCTTCAGCAGACACACCACAGTTTGCAAGTTCATCTGCGGTAGCTTCACCTTGTTGGTCGCCACATGAGTTAGCAGGTGCATTACCCAATAATACTAAACCGCCCCATTGACCAATCGTAGTTTCGCCGCCCGTCATATCCTGGATTGACGTCATAGTAATTGGTTGATTTACACTGCCTACCGCTTCAATTTTAGAACCACGGCGAACAACTAAGAAGTCATCACCCGACTCACCAATTAACGTTGTACCAAACTGAACATAAAGTGTTGTGTTGTCAGCCCGGTCATTACCAACGGCTGTACGTCCTTTTAAAATCCAATGCGCATCGTTAGTCAGTGTTACATCAGATGTAAATACAACATCAGAGGTTAATTGATATACAGGTTTGTCTGTAATTGTAGGGAAGCTAGCAGAAACATCTGTTGCAAGTCCTTGTGCTAATGCATTAGCTATATCGTCAGGAAAGCTTGGTGTAATAGCAACTGTCCAACCATCCATCCAATTATTATCGCCATCGAATGCGCCGATGTAATCTGTTTTGGTAAAGAACGAGTCAAGCTCAGATGAATCCCCACCAGCACCTAATAAAGGTGAACCCGATTTTGGTGTAAAGCCGTCTGTCGCTAAATTAAGTGCTGAAGCCGTAAGCGTTAAGTTACCCGTTTGACCTTCAAACCAAGACTGCACATTGCCACTACCAATTGCTTGTGAACCAAAGTTATTATCTTCACTACATGCAACAGCTGAGTTTTCGATAGACAACTCACCCGATTCTGCATTAGCAGCAGAGTCTGAGCCTACACGTAAACAGTTTGAGTAACCTTCAGGGCCCGTTATAACAACATTTCGTAGAACGCCCGCTGTACCTGCACGTAAACGAACACCGTTAGTACCATCAGCACCTACAATTGTTACGTTAGAAATAAGCGGTTTAGTCAATGGTGTCGCATTTGAATCGAATTCTGAGTTATCAGCTTCTATTGCGTTATCACCCTCAACTGAACTTTGTTGAATATAGATATTTTGTGCACGACCCGACCAACCAAATGACCAATCGAATGCATCGTCGCCAATATCAGTTAGTACAATGTTACGAACATTAACTGTGCCACCAAAAAACTCAACACCATCATCTAGGTTTTGGTGAATTTGAATGTATTCAACTTTCGTTTGTGAACCAACACCTGCAAATGAGATACCGTTAAGTTCATCGCCATTACCCAGCGTTTTACCTGCATGTTTAACAACAATATAACGAAGAACACCTGAGTTATCATCGATAATATCACCACCAAACTGACCAGCGTCACCTTCAGCTGATACACCACAGTTAGCTAATTCTTCAGCTGTCGTTTCACCGGTTTGATCGCCACACGAGTTAGCAGGTGCATTACCTAATAATACTAAGCCGCCCCATTGACCAATCGTTGTTTCAGCACCTGTTACATCTTGAATAGATGTCATAGTGATTGGCGCAGTTGCATTACCATTGGCATTAATTTGTGAACCACGACGTACAACTAAAAAGTCATCACCTGTTTCACCAATTAGCGTTGTACCCGCTTGAACATATAATATAGTTGCATCTGCACGGTCATTACCAACTGCAGTACGACCATTTAAAATCCAATGTGCATCGTTAGTAAGCGTTACATCTGCTGTGAACGTTGTATCTTCAGTTAAACGGTATACTGGTTTATCTGTAATTGCTGGAAATTCACTAGAAACATCTAATGCTAAGCCTTGTGCGAGCGCGTTATCAATATCAGTAGGGAAGCCGCCATTAATACCGACAGTCCAACCTTCCATCCAGTTAGTTGATCCATCAAAAGCACCAATTTGACCATTTGCGATAAGCGGTGAACCAGCAAGTGGCGTGTAACCGTCATCAGCAAGCATAAGCTCTACCGGCGTAAGTACTTGGTTACCATCTTGTCCTTCAAACCAAGATTGTACATCGCCACCGTTAATTACTTCACTACCAAAATTATTTGCCGTTGTTTGACACGCCACAATAGAGTTTACAATCGTTAGTGTGCCATCTTCAGCGCGAGGAACTGAATCAGACCCTACACGTAAACAGTTTTCGTAAGTAGCAGGACCCGTTACAAATACATTTTTAAGAGCGCCCGCAGTACCAGCGCGTAGACGAATACCATTATTACTTTCTGCACCGACGATTGTTACGTTAGATATAGTAGGCAGTGTTAATGGCGTGGCGCTTGAATCAAACTCAGAGTTATCCGCTTCAATAGCGTTATCGCCTACGTTAGCAGCTTGTTGAATGTAAACATTAGTAGCCGAACCCGTCCAACCAAAAGACCAATCTAGTGAATCATCACCAATGTTAGTCAGCACTACATTACTTACATTAACCGTACCACCAAAAAACTCGATACCGTCATCCAGGTTTTCATGAACCTGGATATAATCAACCGTAGTTGCAGAGCCAACACCGGCAAATGTAATACCATTTAACTCATCACCATTACCAAGCGTTTTACCTGCTTGCTTAACAAGTACATATTTTAGAGTACCTGAATTATCATCACTAATATTTCCACCGAATTGACCTGCATCACCTTCAGCTGACACACCACAGTTAGCAAGTTCGTCTGCTGTTGCTTCACCTTGTTGGTCTCCACATGAATTTGCAGGTGCATTACCAAGTAATACCAAACCACCCCATTGGCCAATTGCTGTCTCGCTACCCGTAACATCTTGAATTGATGTCATCGTAATAGGCTGGCTTGCAGTGCCTACTGATTCAATTTGTGAACCTCGACGCACAACTAAAAAGTCATCACCTGACTCACCAATAATCGTTGTACCTTGCTGAACATAAAGCGTTGTACTATCTGCGCGGTCATTACCCACAGCAGTACGACCACTCACAATCCAATGTGCATCATTAGTTAATGAAACATCAGCAATCAATGTTGTATCAGCACTTAAGCGATACACTGGTTTATCTGTTATTGCTGGAAATTCACTTGAGACATCCGTTGCTAAGCCTTGAACAAGTGCATTGTCGATATCAGCAGGAAAACCCGTAGTTCCATTTTGAGAATCATCACGCGATGATGTTTCATCTACTGTATCACTGCCACCTTCAACAACATTAGTAACTGTGTCGCCTTCATTTATTGTTGTGTCGCCTTCAGATACAACTAAGTCACCACCACAACCCGCTAATGATATTGCAGTTGCAATCAAACTAACTTTAAATAAGTCAGATAATTTCATTGTTCACTCCGTTAAAGTATTTAATTATTTTGTTAAGTGCTTTAAATAAACTCAAGTCACCTTAAAACATTAAGTAATGCTTTAAGGTCACTTGAGTTATCAGCAGCGCCTACCTTACGGTAGCTATATGACATTACAGTTACACTTTAATAAACATAAGATGACAAAGTTATTTACATAAAATTCAAGTAGTTAATTTATTAAAAACATAAAAAAACCACACTAAAAATAGTGTGGTTTGGATTTGCGATTATGAAATTATATTTAAACGTTATTACTAAAGCTTAAAGCAGTGCCGTTCTTAATGTTTCTGCATGCACTTTCTCGCGCTTTACATATTTAATCCATTGTTGTGCTAAACGCTGTGATTTTTTGTGTTTTTCTGCCTGTTCAAACGCTAAAATAGAGGCATCAAAATTTTGTAAGTTGTACTGAGCCATACCCAAGGCAACAAATGCATTTGATTCAAAATCAAGTGAGCCTTTATCAAGTGCTTTACGCGCTGCGTCGGCCGCTTCCTCGTATTGCTCAGTGTTAACATACACTTCAGCTAAGCGTTGGTCATACTTACCACTGGATGATAAATCAGCTGCTTTTACAAAGTATTCTATTGATTTTTCGTCTTCTTTTGCTTGGATCATCGCCTCAGCTATAAAGGCATAGTTTTTAGCGTTTTGCTCTGCGACACCTTCTTTAATCGCTTTACTCATTACAACGCCTGCTTTGTAAGCCAAACCGTTATATAAATACACTTGCGCTAATTGGCGTAGATCAGATTTAGATGTTAAAAAACCTTGCTGGTAAGCCGCCTCAATAATTGCTAGCTGCTTTTTTTCTTGCCCAGTTTCGCCATACATACCCGATAATTGTACCCAGTACTCAGGTTTTTTATAGAGCTTTACCATGCGCTCAAGTACTTCAACAACTTTGTCAGTTTGATTAAGTGAGTAGTACATGGCACGCTGTAGTACTAACCAGTTTTCCTTAGGGGTTTTACCTTCGCTATCACTTAAGGAGATAACTTGGGAGATATACTCAAGCCCTTTTTTATAATCCTTTAACTGATAGTATGTTTGAGCCCTTAGCAAGTAATAGCCTTCTGTTTTAGGCTTAGTGTTAATACTGTCCCAGTCATCTAAAAATGCGATAACTTTAGTGTAATCACTATTAGCCATAGCTAGTTGCGCTAAACTAAAGGTAGTACTTAAACGAAGCGACTCGGGAATGGCCTCCTCTGCTACGACCTTTTCAAACGAAGCTATCGCTTTTGGTAAATCGTTTTCGTTGTAATAAATAAACCCATAAAAATTATGCATCATCGCAATTTCGTACGAGTTCATGCTTGAAGCTCGCTCTTGAATGCTATCAAGCGCTTCAAGGCCTGCTTTAACATCGCCATCATCAGCGAGTTTTTGTGCGCGTGCGAGTTGGCTGTAGACCTTTTCGCGAAGCGCTGGTACACGTTTTGTTTTTTGCTCTTGCTCTTGCTCTGCATATGCCGTAGCTACATTTAGCCCTGGTATCAGGCTTAGAGCACTTGGTGCAACAATACTTGTACTGATCGCAGCGGTACAAAATAGTGTTAATTTTAAAAATTTAGCTGTAGGGCTTAATTTCATAACAGATTTAATAAATAGTTTCATAATCGCCTCGCATTTCTGTCCGTTTACTCGTGGTTAATTACTAAATTAACCGCTAATTTGGAAAGATATTTTGTTCTGAACACCCGCAACTTCAACGGCTTCACCATTTACTACGCGCGGTTTATATTTAAATTTAAGGGCTGCATCCATCGCCGCTCTATCAAAGAGAGACTCAGGCTCTGCTTTAATCACTTGTGGGTCTCGCACCGTACCTTGCTTAGTTACTGTAAATTCAACAATAACGTAGCCTTCAATGCCACGTGATAATGCGCGACGAGGATAAACAGGCGCCACTTTAACAATAGGTAAATACTCACCATCACTTGTTTCAAGCGCTAAACCACCGGCTAAATTTACATCTGCATCCACATTGGCGCCAAAGTCGAAGTTATTAGCGTTCGCAGTCGCGTCGCTATTTTGCATTTGCGGCGATTCCATTGGCGGAGGTGGCTCTTTAGGCGTTGGTGGTTTTTGTGGTTTGCGTTCTTTTTTTTGCACGCTTTCTTCTTTTTTAAGCCTGACAAAATCAAGTACGTTACCCTTGGCGGGTTCACTCATTACACCTTCGCCACCAGTAATAAGTGCCTGCATGCCTAAAAACAACATAAAGGTCACTACACCGGCTATAACTAATGCTACTAAATAACGCATTGCCTGCCCTTATGCTTCTTGAGCCGCAATCGACACATCAAACACACCTGCTGCGCGTGCTGCATCCATTACTTTTATTAAAGTATCGGTTGTTGATTTTTTATCAGCTTGAATAACAACACTACCTTGCGGGTTTTCAGCTTTTAAACGCTCAATATTGGCTTGCACTGCGCGTATGTCAATTTGACGTTTGTTAATCCAAATTTCACCCGTGTCAGAAATCGCCACTAATATGTTTGCACGTTCTTTTTTAACAGCTGTTGCTGCTTCAGGGCGGTTTACGTCAATACCCGATTCTTTTACAAACGACGCTGTAACAATAAAGAAAATAAGCATGATAAATACAACATCTAACATAGGTGTCATGTTTATTTCTTCAGCTTCGTCTTCTTGCATTAAATTACCTAAAGGGGCTCTCATTTTTATTCTCCTAAAATAAGCGGCTTTATAGTCACTGCTTATTAAAAATTATTTAATGGTCTAACACCATATTGTCTTGTAGAAGCTCTACTTCGCGCTTTGCTTTGCGTTGTAAGTACGTTGAGGCAAATACACCCGATAACGCACCTACCATACCCGCCATTGTTGGAATAGTTGCTTTGGATACACCCGATGCCATTGAGCGCGCACTCCCTGTGCCTGTAATTGCCATCACATCAAATACTTCAATCATTCCTGTTACTGTGCCTAATAAACCAAGCAACGGACATAACGCCACCATCACATTAATAAGCGGTAAGTTAGCATTAAGACGCATACTTGCTCGCGAAATCATTGCTTGGCGTATTTGCTCAGCATTCCAGCTATTACGTTCACTTCGCGCAGTCCATGTGCCCTTAACATTTTTTTTATAACCACGAAAACCATTAAAAAAATAAATAAATCGCTCGAGTATCAATAACCACATCGCGAAGATTAACACCCCAATGACCAAGAGAACTTGGCCACCAGTGTCGAGAAAATCACGGATAGCATTGATTGAGTCAATCAATAGCACCATGGCTTATTCTCCTTTCTCACTTCGCTCTGCAATAATACCGGCGCTTTGCTCTTGTAATATAAGCAGTAAACCTTTTGAGCGAGTATTAAGTAGCGTGTAAATAAATACGGTTGGTATTGCAACAACTAAGCCTAATACGGTTGTTACTAGTGCTTGAGAAATACCACCAGCCATTAGTTTAGGGTCGCCAGTACCAAATAGTGTAATTGCTTGGAAGGTATTGATCATACCGGTTACCGTACCAAGTAAACCTAATAGCGGTGCAACTACCGATATAATTTTGATAAGTGTTAAGTTACGCGTTATTTTTGGCATTTCGCGTAAAATAGCTTCGCTTAATTTAAGCTCTAACGTGTCGTAGGCAACATTTGGGTAGTCATCTTTAACTTTCATAACACGACCTAGTGGATTGTCATCTCTCGCTACGCTGTCTTTTAGCTGGCGGCGAATTTTCCCACCAACAAGTAATAGCGATACAAAACGCTCAATTGCAATTAATAATGCAAGTAAACCTACACCTAAGATTACGTAACCAACAGCGCCACCTTGATGTACTTGCTCTGCAGTATCTGGGGCTTGAACGAGTAAACCTAAAATTGAACCACCTGTTGGGTCAAGTGCAAACTGCACAACACCTGTCTTAGCTTCTTGTAAATCGCCCGCTGTTGATGTGTAGCGCGATACTGGTTGGCGAGTTAGTTCGCTTAGTGTATTCGTACCTGGGTTGTATTCTAAATATTTACCGCCCGATATAAGGTTAAAAGCACCTACGCGAACAACTTCTTGCTGTGCTTTATTACCACCTTCGACTATAACCGTAGTATTAAAGCGACTTACTTTGCCTTGCTCGGTCATTTCGCGTTGCAGCTCATACCACACTTTTTCAATATCGTCGATTGAGGCAAGCTTTGATGTTGAGCCCATTTTTTGAGCGAGATCGTCCATAAAAGCACTTCGCCCCGGAATTTCTGCCGATACAACCGATGTTGCAAATTTATTGCTTGAATCACCAGCAACTTGCTGAAGAACGCCATATAGTTCTTTAAGTGATCCCATACGCTTTGATAAAGTATCGGTTAAATTAGCAAGCTTAATTTCGTTTTCTTCAAACTGTGTTTCTAATCGCTCTGATTCACCAAGCATTTGACTGCGTTTTGCTTGTGTATCTTTTAGCATTTGCACTTGTTCGTTTTGACGCGAGGTAAATTCTTGCTCTCGTTGCTTGTTTTGTGCGCTTTGAACCGATTTCCCGTCTTCAATTGATTTAAGTAACGAGTCAAGATCCATTGACTCTGCCGCGATACTATTACCTGTAAAACCTAGGCTTAGTGTAAGGCTTGCAGCAAAAAGAGCCGTTTTTGTCATTTGAGTAAACAATTTCATTTTTAACCTCTTATTCTGCTGCGTGTACTGGCAGAGTTAACATATCTGGGGCAAGTTGCTTACGCGCTATGCGAAGACCTTTATTAATTTGGCTTATAGTAGAGTCAGGAAGTGCCGCAAACGTTTTAGTGTTTGTATCCCAGCTGCCTGCTTGCTTACCATCTCGCGTTAAATAAATAAGCTCTAAACGACCAATGCGTAAAAAGTCTACTTCACGCTCTTTACCACTTACTTCTAATAGAGCGGTATATGCTTCAATGGTACGCCCGTAATCAACTTCCACTTGATAAGCTTCTAACACACGACGAAATTTTTCACTTGAAGTGATATCAGCGCGATCCATCATGGTTTTTAATGAGGCTAAACGTTTTGCTCGCTCGTCTTGTAAAAATGGCACATCGAGTGATACAAACTGCTCAAGGCCTGTAATCATACGCATCATTAAAGGTGTAATTTGACGTTCAATAATAGAAACCTGATCCATCGATAGGTTTAAAGATTCCATCTCTTCTATTTGATTATTTAACTGTTTAGTTAGCTGAGCGTTGTAAACAGCTAAACCGTCAATTTCTTTATTGAGGGTTTTAAATTGCTGTAAACGTCCTTGCATTGAATCTGCAATCTTGTCTATTTTTGTTTGTGATTGCGCAGCTGATTTATTAATTTCACTGCTTTTATCAATAACCTTATCTAAATCGTTTGCGTGTACTGCTGCACTTGCGGCCACAATACCAGCTAAGATTAATGGTTTAACGCCTTTCATCGCATACACCTTTACTCGTTAGTTAGCGGATTTGCTAGTTTGTTTTTTAGGTCATAAACTTTGTTATATAAATAATTTATGACTTAATAATTTCAATGAGCAGGAGTTTATAGATGAAACATGACAAGGATGTTGCGCAAAAAAGTCGCTTTTATGACAGTGGTAATAATTAAGACTTACGAGGGGGTTTTTAAGATGATAAGAGCATTTGTTAACCAAATGCCCTATAAACAGGCTGGGTTATTTTAAAATTGAATTAATTTGATTAAGAGAATAGTGCCAATCAGTGTAATTTATTTCAATTGGGTATGCTTTATTACCTTTAATAAGCACTAGTGAGGGAAAACCTTGGATTGGTAGTGTACGAACAAAGGATAACTCAGCATTAAATTCATCATTAAGCTCGCTTGACGTTAGCTGCGCGGTAAACTCATTTTTATCTAAGCCAATTTTTTCAGCCAAACTAATTAATGTACTTTCATCTGACGGGTTTTGCGCATTTAGGTAATAAGCATTTTGAATTGCAGCCACCATTTGAGCTTCTTTATCCGCTTTACGCGCTATAAGTGCGGCTCTACATGCGTGATACGTTGAACGCCTTGGCTGGCAATTACGCCAAAAGTTATAATTAAATTGCGTACCTAACTGCGCTGAAATTTTATGCCAAGTACGCTCAAGCATCTCTTTCATATTTTGTGGCATTGGGTCTTGGCTATCAGGTGCTAATCCACCTACTTTATATTCAATTGCTACTTTACCAGCAAGCTCTGATTTTAGCTTAAGCCAGGTTGGTGAGTAACCCCAACACCAACTACACATTGGGTCATGAACATATATTAATTTACTTTGAGACATATTAATCCTTCAACTAGTTCGAGACGACACTATTACGACCAGCAGCCTTTGCACTATAAAGAGCTTCATCAGCTTGTTTTAACGAATCATCATAATCAGTTACTTTATTTACTTGGGAAATACCAATGCTACAGGTGATTGAAATACGCTGCTTGTCATCAGTAAATATAACGTGCCCTGCAACAGCCTCTCGAAATTTGTTTGCTATTACAGTGGCTGTAGAAATAGTAACCTGCGGTAAAATAACAACAAACTCCTCACCGCCATAACGAGCCTTTAACGCAGTTGCCAAAAACTGAGATTCAAGGAGCTTGGTAAATTCGATCAATACCGTATCACCAAAATCGTGACCATGCGTATCGTTTAAAGATTTGAAGTTATCTAAATCAATTAACAAAATTGAAAAAGGTAAGTACTGCTCTGGGCGTGTTTGGGCAAGCTTTAAAAAATGAGAGGTAATGAAACGTCTGTTTGCTATACCAGTAAGGGGGTCGGTATAAGCATCTTGTTTTTGCTCGAGCGTAATATCGGCAATAGCCAAGTGGCTTTTATGCCTAAAATACTCACCAATAAATGAGAATAAAAACACCATAGAAAAGGACGCTATAAATCGTGTTTTTTCTACATTGCCATAGCTAACTTGACCAAAATCAGGGCCGTATAAAATAACAATACAAGAAAACAGTAAAGTAAAACCTAACCAAGCACCTAATCTGACCCCTAAAGATGCAAACGTCACTACAGGATAAAACATTAGCCAATATAGCGCGGTGTTGTCTTTACCACCGGTATAAACAAGTGCAACAAACATCATGCACACAATGCTCATACTTATTAATGCCACTACTTGAAGATTACCCGTTCTTATAAAGTAGATAGAACAGCTTATATTTGTAATGTTAACGATAATTAATGAAGCAGTGAGTATCGGTGAGTAAACCTTATAATTCAAAAACACTAATACAGCAATCACCACAATTGATATCCCAATCATGGTAAATAAACAAAACGCTTTGCGTTGCATGTCTGAGCTATAAACACTGTCGATATTTATTAGACTGAGCCAGTTTGGTTTATTTACATTTTTTTTAGTCATTAATTTTATACTTTAAACTTTTGAACCATATTTTCTAAGGCACTAAACTGCTGTTTTAGTTTGGTACATTCGTTAAGTGTGTCATTTAAGTTAGCCTTGCCTTGTATAGAAAGCGCACTAATTGTTTGAATATCAGTATCTAATAACTTAACAACTTGGTTTTGCTCATCGGTTGCACTGGCCACAGAATGATTTGCATCGTTAATTTGCTTAATAGCTTGTATAACATGACTCATTAAATTGCCGACGGCATCTGCTTGTTGTACGCTTTTTTCACTGTCTTGAAGGCTTGTTTTCATAAGCTCTACAGCAAGGTTTGAGCCTTTTTGTAACTGGCTCACCGTGTCTTCAATTTCTTGCGTTGATTGTTGAGTGCGGTGTGCTAATTGGCGTACTTCATCTGCTACAACGGCAAAACCGCGTCCTGCCTCTCCTGCTCTAGCGGCTTCTATTGCTGCATTTAGCGCCAATAGATTAGTTTGCTCGCTTACACCTTTAATAACTTCAAGCACTTGCCCAATACTGGCTGTGTGCGTATTTAAACTGTTTATAGTTTGCTGAGCTTTCTCCATATTAGCTGAAAGCTGGTGGATGGTTGTAACACTGTGACTTAATGCTTCTTGGTTTTGTGTTGAGTGCTCATCTGCATTTTTAGCAAGCTGCGATGCACTCTCTGCATTATTTGAAATATCCATTGATGTAGCTGAAAACTGGTTAATAGCCGCTGCAACACTATCGGTTCGTTTACTTTGATCATCATACATAGACAGCGATGAATGTGTTTGTGATACCAAGCTCTCAATTGCTGTATCTAATTGCTCTGTGGACTCTTTTACTTGCTCTATTGAATGCTGAATTTTTTCGATGAAAATATTAAATGAATGGCTTAAGTCGCCAAACTCATCATCATTTTCAACGGTTAAGCGCCTTGTTAAATCGCCTTCGCCTTGTGCTATATCTTTAATGGCATCATTTAAGCGGTTCATAGGCTGCATTAAATAGCGTAATAAAAGCTGCATCATAATAATGATAGTAATGATCCCTATCACCATAAAAACAGCCGCAGTTTGGCCAAAGTTAGAAACGCTGACATACGCTTTATCTTTATCTATGACAACACCTAGGTACCAATCTACGTTTTCAATACCACTAATTTTTGTAAACGAGATAAGCTTAGACTCTCCGTTTATCTCGTATTGGGTAAACTCACTTTGCAAGGGCGTATTAGTACCAAAAATGTCTGATGTATTTTTTAAGTTTAACTTAGCATTAGGATGGCTTAACACTTGACCTTTGTTATCGAGTAAAAAACCATAACCGAGACCTAAAAAATCAATATCGTTAATAATTTTAGTCACGGTTTGCATATCAATATCAGCACCTGCAACGCCGCTAAACTGGCCATTTTGTAGCATGGGTACTACCGCTGAAATTGTAAGCTCGTTAGTTGTTACATCAATATAGGGAGTTGTAAAAGCGGTATTTGATTTGTTTTCGACTAATTTGTACCAAGGGCGAGAGGTCGCATCAAAATCAGCAGGTAAAACGACTGATTGATCGTTTAATATAAACGTGCCGCTGGATTTACCTATATACGTATTTTTAAAGCTTCCGGCAAGCTCTGCAGTATTTAATTGTGAAAGGGTGAGTGCTTTAGAATCATTAGCTTTATGGGTTTTAGCAATTGATATAACAATCGCCAACTTTGCATTTAACCAACTCGCTATATTTTGTGAAACAGATTCGGAATTTTGTTGTAATACTAGGCTTAACTGCTGCTCGGTTTGCTTGCGCATCGCAATGTAGTTATTAAAAGTAAATAACCCTAGCACCAAAACCAAAATTAAAGAGGCTGCAATAGTCACTTTGGAAGTAAATTTCAACGAGTTAAGCATATACATCCTTTTTATTATTTATCTTTATTATCCATACAGTTTTAGCAAAAATTTAGCTAAATGTCCTAATAAATAAGGCTTGTGACTAGGTTATTGTATAAAAATAAGGATAAAGGATTAAAAAACAAAAGGCTGTAGGGGATAACTGACTAATATTGAAATAAATTGTGACTCGTATTAATTACTTATGGAACGTTCCCATTAAATGTAGCTTTATAAGTGACTGAATACGTATTCAGTCACTCTTGTATAGTCTGTTATTTCCACTTATTTGCTAAGCGAACAACATTTAATCCATACCATGCAATAAATACATAACATAGCATTGGAACAAAAAAGCTTTGCTGTATATTTACTGTGTCAGCTATAAACCCTTGCAGTAATGGTACAAGTGCACCACCTACAATAGCTAAGCACAACCAACCAGAACCCTTACTGGTCAATGATCCTAGTCGCTCGATTGCAACTGAAAATATAGTCGGGAACATAATTGAGTTAAATAAACCAATTGCCAATACTGAATATAAAGCGACGTCACCTTGAGTAAAAATGGTGATCAGCAATAGCGCAATAATACTAAATGCATTAAATGCGATCGCCTTAGAAGGCGCTATTTTTTGTAATAATACAGAGCCAATAAAACGCCCTACCATTGCCCCGCCCCAGTAATAACTAATAAGTGCAGCCGCAGTATGCTCTTCAAGTCCTGCTATGTGCGCCTCACCAAAGTAGTTAACTAAAAAGCTGCCAATGGCAACCTCCCCACCTACATAACAAAATATAGCAAGTACACCCATAGTTAAGTGCGGTGCTTGAGTTAATGAACGAGATTCTACTGCAGCATTATTTTCCTCTTTATGGGCTTCAATTTCTGGAAGCTTTATAAAGGCAAATATAATAGCGATAAGTAATAAGGCACCAGCGAGCATTAAATAAGGCACTTTTACAGACTCAGCAGTTGCTGCAGAAGCAGCTAGACTACCTGCTGTACCAAAAAATAATAAACCACCTACATAAGGCCCAACGGTAGTACCAAGCGCATTAAGTGCTTGTGCCAAATTTAAACGAGAAGAAGCTGTTTTTTCGCTCCCAAGAGCAGCAACATAAGGATTGGCAGAAACCTGAAGCACCGTTACACCAGCGGCAAGTACAAATAAAGCGCTCAAAAATAGCCAATATTCATGTACTACAACAGCAGGATAAAACAACATGCACCCAATTGAAGCTACAATTAAACCAGTTAAAATCCCTTTTTTATAACCAAACTGCTTAACTAAAATCCCCGCAGGGATAGAAACAATAAAATAAGCACCAAAAAAGCAAAACTGTACTAGCATCGCTTCAAAAAAGCTTAAATCAAATACGCCTTTTAATCGTGGTATTAGTACATCGTTTAAAACAGTAATAAAACCCCATAAAAAAAATAGGGTCGTCATTGCAGTCAGTGGAAACAGATAATTTTTATTTGGCTGTTCGTTGACCGCGAATGATTGATTTGTATTTATTTCACTCACGTCGTTTTCACTCCATTAACAAGTTGAAAACGATTCTACATGTTTATATATAAATTAGTCAGCGCAACAAAGGAACGTTCCAATTTTATGGCTTGCATTGAGTATTTGTCGTATTGATAATACGGTCTATCTCGCCACTATTATGAAACTGATAAAGCCCTTCATTTATGTCCTCTAAGACTAAAAGCCATTTAGGTGTAAGCTTACTAATAGCAAAATATAAAGGGTTGTATTGCAGAGGAATGCTTTCTTGCTCAATAGAAGAAAGCAAAGATTGTTTTTCAGGTTTAGTTAAAGAAGAATAAGTTACAGAGAATTTAAGAACTTGAGCGTCGCCTATAATCAAATCAACACGTTTAGCAACCAGAAGCTGAACAAGCTGTAAATCATCAACAGAGGTAATAACTTCAAACTCAGCATTGTCCATCATAGCATCAAACTCAGGCGTATTTTGATACCCACGAACAACACCAATCTTTTGCCCTTTAAGCGATTTTAAGTTTCCAGTGAAACGGTCTGTATCGCCTTTCCTTTTTAAAAATGCAATTTCGCCACCTTTAAATGAATTAGATAAACCGAGTAATTCTCGACGTGTTTTACCATTAACATAATCGGAGGGGGCTGTATCTTCTATAAAATATTCAGGCATTAATATATCAGCTTTGCCTAGTTCTACATTTCGTACAGCTCTTGCCCAAGGCAAAAATTCAATATATACGCTGTAGCCCTTACTATTTAATAGAGCAATTGAAAATTGATAAACCCAGCCTTTATTACATAAATTATTACCAATATAAGGAGGCCAATCGAGTGTGGCTAAATGGAGTGTTTGTTTGGGGTTTTTCGCTTCATAGAGCACTCCTGATTTGTGGTAATGTCCAGTTAAAACATGTTGAGTACCATTTTGATAATACTCAACTGATGTTTCAGCAAAACAATTACTACTTGTCAGTAATAATATAAAATAAAACCAGCGCATTTTAGTATCTATTTATGATTTATAATGTTTTTAAGTTTAGCCAAAACTAACATTTTTGCACAAATAAACCTTAACTAATCAGCTTTTTTGCCACCTCATTTTATTGTTTGTATCACGTGAGCTAATAATAGTATCGTCACTACTCTCAACGCCGCCTAATTTAGCTAAGCGATCATACAAAACAACATTACAGGTAGCCGCTAAGTTCATGCAGCCAATAGTTGGAATATATACCACTTCATCACACCACTTTAAAACGTCTTTTGATACAGAGCCATCTTCTGGGCCAAAAACATAAAACGCATTTTCAGGATGCTTAAACTCAGGTAAAGGTGTTGCACCTTCAATAAGCTCAATAACAACAACGGTTGCGCCCTCTGGTTTTACCGCTTCTAAACTATTAGTTTCAGTTAAAGGGATACGCTCAAGTGCGTTCTTAGTATCGGTATGAAACTTTTTAGCGTTTAAGTAACGATTACCGGTAAAAAACACTTGTTTGGCGTCATAACAGCCTGCTGCACGCAATACACCGCCAACATTTGTCGGGCTTTTAGGGTTAATTAAACCAATACTCGCTTTTAACTTATTCATTAATCAGCGTCCTTTGTTGGCCACTCTGCAATGTATAAATCAAAATCATCAAGCTTTACATCACAATCTTTTACTGTTTTGTCTTTTACAGAAATACCTAGCTCATGCATCTTTGTTTTATCGCCACTATTTAATAATGGGTGCCAAGAAGCCAAACCACGACCTTCATGTAAACGACGGTAACTGCAGCTTTGTGGCATAAAAAAGATGTCTTTAAGGTTTTCTTTTGTGAGTTTTACACAAGAAGGAACAAGCGTTTGGCGGTTTTCGTACTCGCTACAACCACAGGTGTTGTTATCAAGATACTGGCATACAATATTAGTAAATATTAATTGTTCACCTTCGCGTAACTGATCGGTAGCGGTAAATTCGTCTTCATCTTCGCTATCAATAAACGTATTTAAACAACATTTTCCGCACCCATCACAAATGGCTTCCCATTCGTTTTGACTCATGTCGCTTAAGCTTTTTTTAAGCCAAAATTGTGTATTTGCTAATTGTTGATCAAACATAGTTTACTCGTGCCCCCTAAAGAGCGCGCATTCTACCGTATTGCTGTAAATGGCGCAAAGCCAATACCCTTTCAAAGTACTGGCTTTACGCTACAAATTAGCTTTGAGATTTAACCCAACGCTTAATTTTTTCCTCTAAGATTGGCATTGGCAATGCGCCATCAATTAATATTTGCGTATGGAATGCTTTAATATCAAATTTATTACCGAGTTCTTTTTTAGAAAAATCACGTAATTCTTGAATTTTAAATTGCCCTAACTTGTAAGAAAGCGCTTGTCCTGGCCATGCAATATAGCGCTCAACCTCTGCAATTACATCGCTCTTTGCCATAGATGAGTTAGCAAGCATGTAGTCTATACCTTGTTGACGCGTCCACCCTTTCGCATGAAAACCAGTATCAAGCACTAAACGCATTGCGCGTAATTGCTCGTCTGATAAACGCCCGTACCACATATAAGGGTCGGTAAATAAGCCTAGCTCTTTGCCTAAGCTTTCTGCGTAAAGCGCCCAACCTTCTGCAAACACAGTGTAACCACCAAATTTACGAAAATCAGGTAAGCCTTCTATTTCTTGTTGAAGTGCTATTTGAAAGTGATGCCCTGGGGCTGCTTCATGAATCGATAAAGTTTCGAGTAAAAATTTAGGCTGCGCTTTTAAGTTATAAGCATTGATATAAAAAATACCAGGGCGAGAACCATCAGGTGCCGGAGATGCGTATGATGCACCTGCTGCCGACTGCGCTCGGTATGCTTCAACTGCTTTTACGACGTAAGGTGCTTTGGGTGCAATGTTAAAAAGCAGAGGCAAACGTGCGTCTATTTTTTTCTTAACGTTTTCATATGCCGCAATTAACTCCTCGGGCGTGTCGTAATAAAATTCATCTGAATCACGTAAATGGTCAAAAAATTCAGAGAGCTCACCTTTAAAGCCTACGGTTTCTTTTACTTTTTTCATTTCGCTTAAAATACGCGACACTTCACTTAATCCAATGTCATGAATTTCATCTGCAGATAAACTAAGCGTCGTGTTTTTCTTAATTTGGTATTCGTACCATGCTTTACCGTTTGGTAAGTCACTATAACCAACGCTTTCTCGACTATTTACAATATACTGATTAGCTAAAAAGTCACTCATGCTTTTATAAGCCGGTACTAAGTGCTGCGTAATCAATTGACGATACTGCGCTGTAATTTTTTGCTTTTGCTGTGCACTAAACGATTCTGGTAATTTTTTAATTGGTCCCCAAAACAGTGAGTCTTCAGCATTTTTAACTACATGAGCCGCAAATTGTGGCTGCAGTTTTTCAGCAAGTGGTTTTGGTAACGTAATACCTAGTTTAATACCTTGTGCCATTGAGCGCTCTACACTGGCAAGCCACTTTACAAAACCTTCGCTGCGCGACATAAAAGCCGTGTAATCTTCAACGCTATTAAACGGCTGAGCACTTTGACCTGAACCAAAACCTGCAAAGGTGTTATGCGCACCTGCCATTTGGTTAATTGGTAGTAAATAATCAGGAAACTGCATGCCTTCTAATTTAAGTGCAAGGTCGCGCTCTAATATTTCAAAACTTAAAAGCGATTGCCCTGTTAACTGTGCTTTATCTATAAAGTTTAAACGCTGTTGATATTTTTTATAAAAAGCCGCTTTTTTAGCTCTATTTTCTTTTGAAATCTCAGGTGTAAATTGATCGTTAAACTCGTTACGACCATTATACGTTGCGCTGATGGGGCTATATGTAAGCGATTCATCGTAATACTGTGCAACAAGTACATCGAGCTGTTGCTCTGCCGAAAGCTCTGAAACAATACCTGCCGATGCGTTAACGGTGTTTAGCTGCGCACTGGTATTAGTGTGTGTACTAAGCCCAGTATTCATACAGCCACTTAAAGCAAACATAACGCCACTGGCAACTAATGCTAATTTAATTGATTTCATGATAATCCTTTTTAATATCGTTTTTTGATTATGCGCATTAAACCGTGCTTAATAAAGTAATTACGATAGATTGCGTTCATCGTATTAAATTTGCACTTTTATCTGAGCTTGTTACATTTCTATTAATTCAAATATGACTTAAAAGAAAAATTAAATGAAAAAACAACTACTCAGCACCTCTATTGCCTTACTTTGCTTAACCACTTTTAATACCCATGCCGTAACATACCTATCGGCTAAAGCCATGGTTAATGTTGAAGATGGCAAACTCATTAAATCGCCCTTGATTACTATTGATGATGGCGTGATCACTAATATTGAACAAAATAAAAAACCAACGCTGGTTAAAGGTGATAAACATATTCAACTACCTGATTTAACCCTTATGCCAGGTTTAATGGATATGCATGTGCATTTAACAAGCGACCCGACGGTTCCACGCAGCGAACGTTTAGGCCAGTCAGTTCCGCGTATGGCGATTAAAGCCGCTTATTTTGCTAAAAAAACATTAGAAGCCGGATTTACAACAGTACGTAATGTTGGCGCTGAAGGTTACAGCGTTATAGCGGTACGTGACGGTATAAATGCGGGTGACATAGTTGGCCCTCGTATTTGGGCTGCGGGGCCATCACTTGGAATTACTGGTGGGCACTGTGATAACAACCGACTACCTCCTGAGCTTAAATACACTTCAAGCGGTGTTGCCGACGGTCCGTGGGCTGCCCGTATAAAAGTACGCGAAAACATTAAATACGGGGCAAACGCTATTAAGTTTTGTGCCACAGGTGGCGTATTTTCAAAAGGGACTAAAGTAGGTGCACAGCAGTATTCTTTTGAAGAAATGAAAGCCATTGTTGATGAATCCCATATGCGAGATTTACCAGTTGCAGCTCATGCACACGGTACAAGCGGGATTAAAACAGCCATTAAAGCAGGTGTTGATAGCGTAGAGCACGCCAGCTTTTTAGATGACGAAGCCATAGCCCTTGCCAAAGAGCATGGAACTTGGCTTTCTATGGATATTTATAACACCGAATACACTTTGACTTATGGCGAGCAAAATGGTGTTGACGAAGAAAATCTAAATAAAGAACGCCAAGTATCAAAAAGGCAACGTGATAGCTTTAGCCGTGCTGTAAAAGCGGGTGTGAAAATGGTCTTTGGAACGGATGCAGCAATTTACCCGCACGGAGATAATGCAAAACAGTTTAGCCGCATGGTTGAATTTGGCATGACAGAACTACAAGCCATTCAAGCATCCACTATTAATAGCGCTAAGTTATTAAAAATGGATACTCAGTTAGGACAAATTAAAACCGGATTTGCTGCTGATATAATTGCTGTAAAAGCAAACCCTCTTAAAAACATTAAAACCTTAGAGTCAGTACCCTTCGTAATGAAAGCAGGTGTTGTTTATAAAAACCAATTGTAAATACACGCTATTAAGGCTGAGCTTACTTAGTCTTAATAAACCCCTCACCCATCTCAAACATCCTAATAAAGGTACAACGTACCTTTATTAGGCTTGGTTTTGTTTATTAATTATCCGAACAGTTTTATTTAATCAAATAAAATGAACTTTCTATTCACTTTAAAAACAATAACCATTATCATTCGCGCAAATTCAATAACGCGAATAGTTATCACTCTATGAAAACGTTTAAGTACTCTCTTATTACTCTTGCTTGTTTAAATGCAAATATGGCATTTGCCCAAAATACACAAGTTGATGCTGATATTGAACGCATCAGCGTATACGAAAAACAAAACCGCGTGGTGATGAGCTCAGGTCTTGCTACTAAATCAGACATGTCTTTAATGGAAACACCTGCACCGGTTGTGATTATTGACCGTGAACTTATTGAATCTCAAGGTGTAGATAGCCTACAAGATTTAGTTAGAAACGTAAGTGGTTTAACACAAGCAGGTAATAACTACGGTATTGGTGATAACTTAGTAATTCGTGGTTTAGATGCAAACTACACCTACGATGGTATGTATGGTGGTGCAGGCCTGGGTAATACATTCAACCCAACTCGTTCACTTACAAATGTTGAATCTGTTGAGGTTTTAAAAGGCCCAGCAACAGGTTTATATGGCATTGGTAGTGCGGGTGGCGTAATTAACCTAATAGAGAAAAAGCCAGAGTTTGAAGAGAAACACAAAGTATCGGCTGAGCTTGGCCAGTGGGATAGCTATTCATTATCGTTTGATAGCACTAACGCTATAACAGATGACTTGGCCTATCGTGTAATGGCTAAAACAGCGTCAAGTGACGGCTTTCGCGATTTAAAAGAAGATCGCGACGAAATTTATACTTCGCTTAAATACGTGCTAAACGACAGACAAAACATCATGCTTTCTGCAGCATATATAAAAGATGAAATAGCGGTTGATTCTATTGGCCACCCTATTCGTATTTACAATGCAGAAACTGCAAATGGTTTAAGCGCGGGTGAAGTAACCGGTGCCGATTTAGTAAACGATCCGACAGGAAGCGGCGTACAGTTAAGTGATGCACAACGCGACCAACTTGCTAATTCGCTATCTTCATCTGATGGATTAACACCTTATAGCTTTGGCACAAATGGTATTATTTCACCAATGGCTGATGCTAACGAAGGTGAAGAACTGCGTTTTAAATTAACGCATAACTATTACATTACTGACGATTTGTTTTTAAACCAGCAGCTACAGTACCGTAACTACACATCAAGTTTTGCGCGCCAAACAGGTGCTTATAACTACGTTTACTCTACTCGTGATGGAATTATAAATAATGACCCACGTGCTCCGTTAGTTGAAGACGGTGTACTTTACCCGTATGCAGCACGCCGCCAAGAATACCGCCAAGTAGAAGCAGATGAAAAATCATGGCAGTACTTTTTAGATTTACGTTATGACTTTATGTTAGGCGACGTAGATAACGAATTACTTGTTAACGCAAACTACGAAGATAGAGATATTCGTTTTAAACAATTCTCAATATGGGATCAAGATTACGTACTCACAAACGATGCTGGTGATGTAACGTACCAAGGTTCATTGCCGTATATTTACGATATAAGAGAACCAAATTGGCCATCTGGCAACTTTGATGACTTCGATCCACTTAAAACCAGCGACTACAATAAAAAAGTACAAGCATGGGGCTTAGGCATTCAACATGTTGGTTATCTTACTGAAGAGCTTACAACGCGTATTGGTGTAGCATATAACCGCATTGAGCAAACTTACGAGCACTTTGGTGTAGATGAGCGCTATAGCTCAAGCCGCGCAGAGCCAACACCTGAAGCGAGTACATCAGATTCTGGCTTAACGTATAACCTAGGTGCAACGTATCAGCCATCTGAAGATTTATCTGTATTTGTAAATCATTCAAAAGGTCGTACAGCGTATAGTGTATTGGGATCTGTTGCGGGTAATGAAGCAGACAGAGAAGATTCTGAATCAATGAGTAACGATTTAGGTTTTAGATTTAAAGCGTTTGATGATCAACTACTAGCTTCTATTGTTATATTCGAAAGCTCTCGTACTAATTTAGAATACGCAAATCCGCTTTATGACGCTTTAACATCAGGCTCAAATGTACCTGAAAGCTATTATGATGGTAAAGAAGAAACAACAGGTATTGAACTTGATTTAAACGCTTACTTAAATGATAAATGGAAAGTAAACGTAAACGGTATTTATCAAGATGCACGTGACAAAAGCAATCCTAACAGCAGCAGTTACGACACACGCCAAAAAGGTGTGCCTTACGTAACAGCAAGCACGTGGGTAACTTATTACGCAGATATGTTTAACTTACCTGAAGCTGTAAATATAAGTGGTGGTATTACATTTGTAGATAACAGAAGTACTAATTCAAGTTCGTTCTCGATTCCTGATGGTTACGTACCAAGTTACACGACTTACGATACAGCGGTATCGTATACAACTGATAAATGGCATATGCAGTTAAACTTAAATAATTTGTTTAACAAAAAATATTACTCAAAAGCAATGTTTTTAGGTGGTATGCCAGGCGAAGAGCGTAATGCAAAACTAAGTTTTAGTTACACACTTTGATAGTTTAGATGATTAAAAAGCACGGTTTGTATTTTTACAAGCCGTGCTTTTTTGCTATGGCGATTTAATTAAATAGTAACCACTATGCGACCGTTAATTTCACCTTTGAGCATATCATCAAAAATTTCGTTAATGTCCTCTAAGCGTTTTTCTTCAATAATCGCTTTTACTTTACCTTGCGCTGCAAATTCCAAGCATTCTTGCAAATCTTTACGTGTACCAACAATAGAGCCCACTACTGACACGCCATTAAGCACAGTATCAAAAATAGGAAGCGGCATATCCTCTGGAGGTAATCCCACTAATACACATTTACCGCCACGGCGTACACTTTTATAAGCTTGTTCAAACCCAGCTTTAGATACCGCAGTACACACAACGCCATGCGCGCCACCTACTTGTTCAAAAATAGCTTCGCTAGGAACAACTTCTTTAAAGTCGAGTGTTATATCTGCGCCAAGCTCTTTAGCAAGCGCGAGTTTTTCTTTACCTGTATCAACAGCTATTACATTAAAACCCATTGCTTTAGCGTACTGTACTGCTAAATGACCAAGCCCGCCTACACCAACAATAGCAACCCACTGCCCAGGTTTAGCACCAGATACTTTTAATGCTTTATAGGTTGTAACACCTGCACAAAATAATGGAGCAGCTTCAGAAAAGCCTAATCCCTCAGGTATTTTTACAACGTAATCACCGTGAGCCAAACAATATTCTGCATAGCTACCATCAATAGAATAACCCGTATTATGCTGCGATAAACACAGTGTTTCTTTGCCATCTAGGCAAAACTCACAGTGTCCACATGCACTATAGAGCCAAGGAATACCCACTCTATCGCCAACTTCTAAGTGCTTAATGTTGCTTCCAACTTTATCAATAACACCAACTCCTTCATGCCCTGGAACTAATGGCATTTTTGGCTTTACCGGCCAATCACCATGACAGGCATGTAAATCGGTGTGGCAAACGCCACAAGCAGCTATTTTTACTAAAACGTCGTTTATTCCAACCTCAGGAATTGGCAGATCTGTTATTTGTAATTTACCTTTGTATTCATTATTAATTGCAGCTTTCATAGTCATTCCATCGTATGTGAAAAAATTAAAAATAAGGATTTATTTACGTATTGTTGTGTACAACATACCCCAATATAGATGTATAAATATTAATCTAAATCATACTTTAGTCGTTAAAATCAATTTATAAAATGGCTAAGAACTTGCTATCCAAAATGAGCGTGCTAGCATTTACTTTCTGAAATTACTGAAAGTTACTAAGCTATGAGTTTATCCGAAAAGAATTTTGCCTTTGTAATGCATTGTGGTGAGATGGGCAGCCGCTGGGGATTCAATCGTACGATTGGGCAAATGTGTGGTTTGCTGATTATTACTAAAAATCCAATGACAGCCAATGAGATTGCAGATGCGCTTAGTATTTCTCGCGGTAATGTAAGCATGGGTATTAAAGAGTTGCAATCGTGGCAATTAATTAAAGTGCAGCATATTCCTGGCGATCGAAAAGAGTACTACGCCCCTGCTGGCGATATTTGGGATATGGCAAATCGCGTATTTGAAGAACGTAAAAAGCGCGAAATTGAGCCCACCTTAACATTACTACGCGATAACTTATTAGACGAAGCCAGTAACGACGATGAGCTTTATGCACAAAAACAAATGGGGGAAATTCACAACCTACTTGAAACCGTCACTAAATGGTCATCAGAGCTGCAACGCTTAACGCCAGAGCAACTTAATAAGCTGATGAAGCTAGGTTCTGGAATTGGTAAAGTTATTGACTTAAAAGATAAAATATTCAAAAAAGAATAAAGCCGCAATTGCGGCTTTATTTATAGGTATATTTTAATAATTAGATTTTTGGATAACCAATTCTATCCGACAAGTAACCTACGCTAGTAGCAAAGTAATACGAGCGATTCCAATGCATAAATACTTTGTAGTTGTCGTACGCTAAGTACATACGGCCATTTATATCATCAGGCATAACCAGCGCAGCACGCACGTCCACATTAGGTAAATCAGAGCCATCAGCTTTACGTACACCGAGTGCTTGCCAATCAGCTAATGAACGCTCAGAATCATTCCAATATTCTAGCCACTGCTTGCGCGTTTTTGTACCACGCACTAAAACGTATTTACTATCAAAGTTTTCAGGTAACTGTACTTGGCGACCCCACGTAAGAGAGTCGTTCCAGCCTTCTTGCTTTAAATAGTTAGCAATTGAAGCAAAAGCATCTTCCTTTGTGGTCCAAATATCTTTACGGCCATCATTATTGTAATCAACCGCGTAAGCATTAAATGAAGTTGGCATAAATTGCGTTTGCCCCATTGCGCCTGCCCATGAGCCTTTAAATTTATCAAGCGTAATATGGCCCGATTTTAAAATGTCGAGTGCAGCCCAAAGTTGGCGTTTATAAAGCGCTTCTCGGCGTCCATCAAAAGCAAGTGTAACAAGTGACGAAATAACATTATGGCCACCTTGAATAGCGCCAAAGTTACTTTCAAGTCCCCACAATGCCACTATAAAGCGTGCTTGTACGCCAAACTCTTTCGCTACTTTTTCAAGTACATCTTTGTTTTCTGAATAAAGCTTGCGTGCGCGGTCTATTTTCCACTGTGGTACGCGTTTTGGTAAATACGTTTCAAGGGTTTCTTTTACTTCTGGCTGGTTTTTATCAGCCGAAACCACTTTTTCTTTATATGTTGCTGTTGCAAAAGCATCATCAATAAGTTTTGCTTCATAGCCTTTTGAGATGGCTTCTTGCTTTAAATTTGCTAAATAATCTTGAAATTCGGCCTGTGTTTTTGCCACCACAGATGAGCTTAAACATACACCACATAATATAACGATAAGTTTTTTAATCACTATCAACTCCATTTTCTTTTCGTAACTGACTTAGCAAATTTTGTTCCGGTGGAGGAAGTTGTAAATAATACCCCTGATCACTTAGTGCACCTTTTACTGCTTCTAAATCAGACCCACCTAAATGCTCACGTTTTGCTAAGTTGATGATCATCACATAAAGAGGTTGACCAAACATAGCCATTAAAGGTTCCGGAACTTTGTCAAAATCATCTCTTTTTTCAACAAATAAGAACGTATCCGCTTTTTTCTTACTTTTATATACTGCAGTGAGCATTATGACCCTATAAATTCTTGCTTAACAATGCCGCACACTATAACATGAGAGTAATAATAAGTTAGAAAAATTAGATTAGAAATTTCAATAAAGGCCCTATTCAGCCTACGTTTATCTAAAATTAATTTCTAATCAGACAATTCAATTGAGCGTGTATGTCGGACCAAATTTTTGAGTTAAAAGGGAATCTTTTTACGTTATCAGTTTTGCATCTTTATAGTACTGATATAAACCTTTTAGCAGAACAACTATATATAAAAATAGCCCAGGCCCCTAAGTTTTTTGAGGGTGCTCCTATTGTTGTTAATTTAATTGAAATTAAAAACAGTTCACTTGATTTTGTACACTTAAAGTCATTAATCGAGCGTATCAGCTTTAACGCTGTTGGTGTATGTAATGGCTCAGATGAGCAACATACACAAGCTAAAGCTGCTGGCTTATCTGTTTTGAATTATTCACAAGACGTTAAGAGCGAACCTGTTAAACAAGAGGCTAATACGTCGATTGTAGAAAAAACAGTGCATTTACCAGCGCAAATTATTAGCGGTACAGTTCGTTCTGGACAACAAGTTTATGCAAAAGATAGAGATTTGATAGTACTTGGCGCGGTTAGTCATGGTGCTGAAGTTATTGCCGATGGAAATGTGCATATTTATGGCACGCTACGCGGTCGCGCTATTGCAGGCGCAAAAGGTTTTAAAGAAGCACACATTTTTTGCCAAAAACTTGAGGCCGAGCTGGTTTCAATAGATGGTAACTACTGGATCAGTGATTCACTACAAGGTGAACATTGGGGAAATGCAGTGCAAATACAACAAAAAGACGAATCATTAGAAATTTCAGCTTTGGTTAAAGGATAAATCTCATGGCAAAAGTAATTGTCGTTACCTCAGGTAAAGGCGGTGTTGGTAAAACAACATCAAGTGCTGCAATTGGCACAGGCTTAGCGTTAAAAGGCTATAAAACAGTTATTATCGACTTTGATATTGGTTTACGTAACTTAGATTTAATTATGGGTTGTGAACGCCGTGTTGTTTATGACTTTGTAAACGTAATTAATGGTGAGGCAAACCTTAACCAAGCGCTTATTAAAGATAAACGTGTAGATAAATTATTTTTACTACCCGCTTCACAAACTCGTGATAAAGACGCATTAACTCGTGAAGGTGTTGAACGCGTATTAAACGAATTAAAAGAAGACTTTGATTACATTGTGTGTGATTCACCAGCAGGCATTGAAGCTGGCGCTATGATGGCAATGTACTTTGCTGACGAAGCAATCGTGACAACAAATCCAGAAGTGTCGTCAGTTCGAGATTCAGATCGTATTTTAGGTATTTTACACAGCAAATCAAAACGTGCTGAAGAAGGCCTAGAAAACATTAAAGAACACTTACTATTAACACGCTATAATCCTAGTCGTGTTGAAAAAGGTGAAATGCTATCGGTAGAAGATGTGCAAGATATTCTGTCAATCCCACTATTAGGTGTTATTCCTGAATCGCAAGCGGTATTAAGTGCTTCAAACTCAGGCCAACCTGTTATATTGGATACAGAATCTGATGCAGGCCAAGCTTATTCTGATGCAATTAACCGCTTACTAGGTGAAACCGTCGATTTTCGCTTCTTAGACGTTGAGAAAAAAGGCTTATTTAAACGGATTTTTGGAGGTTAACGTGTCTTTACTTGACTACTTCCGCTCAGAAAAGAAAAACAGTGCGTCACTAGCAAAAGAGCGATTGCAGATCATTGTCGCGCACGAGCGTTCTCAACGAGGAACGCCGGATTACTTACCACAATTAAAACAAGACATTTTAGATGTGATCCGTAAATACGTGAACGTAAGTACCGATGCAGTTCAGGTTCAGTTTGATCAGAACGAAGACGATTTAGCCGTACTTGAGCTAAACGTTACACTACCTGATGAAGAAAAGAAGTAATTGAAGAAAGGGCGCTTTATAAGCGCCCTCTTTATTTTCGCAATAACTTTCTAAATATCTACGTTTTAATCCCCTTCGTGCAACTAAAACTTAACTATGTAACACAAAAACTATAGATAATACCAATTCGCTTAATTAAGTGATCAATTTTGAGGATGGAAAAACGTGTTGATAGCTAGGCAAAAAAATCGCTATTTAGTTGTTCTAAATGAGATTTTTTTAACACAGGTAACGACACGTTTAGCGCCGCAAAATGATTAAGTATTATTGCGGATTGGTATAAGTATTACACAGTTAAAGAAAATATTTAGTCTTAAGTATCCCATTCTTTTAAAGCGTCTTTAACGTAGGTATATCGCCAAGAGCTCAGTAGGTCAGGCTTTATATGACTCTGTTTTTGCTCATTAGTTAGCTTCCAATTCCAACTAATCAGTTGATTGACTTGCTTTTTAGAGGCCATAACGTCTTCTGGTATATTGTGCTCTTTAGCTACTTTAGTGATTTTTTGTTTTATATCTTTTGCTACTTTTTTATAAGTAGGAAAATCAATTAAGCGCTTAAGTACATCAGGGTGCTGAGCATCTGGAACTTCTTTGGCAGCTTCAATACACTTTATTATATCGACACCAGAGCGATTAACTTCAATAGCTTCAACACCTGGAATTTGACGTAGAGCGTTTAAACTTGAAGGACCACGTTTGGCAATTTCAGTCATGTTATGTTCTTTTAACACAAAATTAAGCGCCAAATTTTTCTTGATAGCTTTATTTCTTCGCCATACAGCAAGCTCTTTTAACACCGCCAGTTCGTGCGGTTTAAGTTGCCATGCATTTTTAATATCTTTATATAAAAGTTCGTCAGGTGTTTGAAATGCACGTTTTTTGGCAATCAATTCACTTTCGTTTATTACAATGTCAAAGAAGCCAGCGGCATTAATGCGATCAATAATCAGCTCAAAACACGGTAATAAGTAAAAAGTATCAGCAGCCGCGTAGTCTAATTGTTTTTTAGTTAACGGGCGTTGCAGCCAGTTAGTGCGTGACTCGCTTTTATCTATTTCAATACCTTGCAGCTCTTTTACCATAAGAGCAAAACCCATACAGTTACCTTCACCGAGTAGCTGCAACGCAAATTGTGTATCAAATAATGGGGCTGGGACAAAGCCTGCGTACTTTTGAAAAACTTCAATATCTTCTGAAGGAGAATGCAGTACTTTTAAAACTGCAGGATCTTTAAGTATTTCCCAAAAATCAAATAGTGAAAGTTCCGCTAATGGGTCAATAAGCGCTAAATGCTCACCATCAAAAACTTGGATAAGTGCAACTTCTGGATACAAAGTACGACGACGCATAAACTCAGTATCAATAGCTAAAATAGGTTTATTTTTTATTTGTTCAACAAAAGTGTTCAGTTGATTTTGGGTTTCGATCAATTGGTATTGCACTTAATCTCCTACAATAAAAAAGCCGACATATGTCGGCTTTTTTATAGGTTGCTAATCTTTCAAGGCTCTTCGGAGTATCTTACCTACGTTAGTTTTAGGTAACTCATCCCTAAACTCTACCAGCTTGGGGACCTTGTAATTAGTTAAATTATCACGACAGTGACTTATTATATCTTTTTCAGTTAAAGAAGGGTCTTTTTTCACAACAAAAACTTTAACTTGTTCACCACTTACATCGTGAGGAATACCGATAGCAGCTACTTCAAGCACACCTTCGTGCATAGCCACTACTTCTTCAATCTCATTAGGGAAAACATTAAAGCCAGATACGATGATCATGTCTTTTTTACGATCTACAATAAAGAAGAAACCTTCGTCATCATAAGTCGCAATATCACCTGTAGCAAACCAGCCGTCTTTTAAACATTCAGCGGTTGCATCTGGTCGTTTGTAATAACCAACCATGACTTGCGGGCCTTTAACACAAAGCTCGCCAGGTTCACCTTTAGCGGCTTCTTCGCCGTTATCTAAAACCAATTTAATATCAGTGTTAGGCGCTGGTAAACCAATAGAGCCATTATATGCTTTCAAATCAAAAGGACTAATAGTAACTAAAGGAGAACATTCTGTAAGGCCATAACCTTCCATTAATTTTGAGCCAGTCACTTTTTGCCATTTTTCAGCAACAGGACGTTGAACGGCCATACCGCCGCCTAAAGACATTTTTAAATGACTAAAATCAAGTTCAGCAAAACCTGGTGTGTTTAATAAACCGTTAAATAATGTATTAACACCGGTAATAGCTGTGAAATTATGTTGACCCAGCTCTTTAACAAACCCAGGCATATCTCGTGGGTTTGTAATTAATATATTTAAACCACCGTACTTCATAAATGTTAGGCAGTTAGCTGTTAAGGCAAATATATGATAAAGCGGTAAAGCAGTCACAACCACTTCTTCACCACGGTTTAACACTTTGTCTAAACAACCTGAAACTTGTTCAAGGTTACCAACCATGTTGCCATGGCTCAGCATTGCCCCTTTAGATACACCTGTTGTGCCGCCGGTGTACTGTAAAAATGCAAGATCAGACAAGCTCATTTCAGGGCGCGTATATTTAGCTTCATCTGCAGCTAAAACGTCTGAAAATTTAATTGTGTTAGGCAAGTTGAACTTTGGCACCATTTTTTTAATGTGCTTCACAACAAAGTTAACGACATGCTTTTTAAGCCCGCCAACCATATCGCCTACTTGCGTAACCACGATATGTTTAACATCAGTATGAGCAAGTGACTTTTCAAGTGTGTCAGCAAAGTTTGCTAGGATGAAAATAGCCGTAGTGTCAGAGTCTTTTAGCTGATGCTCTAATTCACGTACTGTGTAAAGTGGGTTAACATTTACAACCACACAACCTGCACGCAAAACACCTAAAATTGTGACTGGTGTTTGTAGTAAATTAGGCATCATTACGGCAACTTTGTCGCCTTTGTTAAGACCCAAATCATTTTGAATATAGGAAGCAACTTTTTTTGTTGCTGTGTCTATTTCATCGTAAGACATCGTTTTACCCATATTCGTAAATGCAGGTAAATCGGTGTAGTCACTAAAACTTTTTTCGAACACTTCGAGTAACGAGTTGTAATGCTCAGGATCGATTGTTTCAGGCATACCCTCTGGGTAGCGCTTAAGCCAGACTTTTTCCACTCTTAGCCCCTGTTTATAATTATATTTTTATTAACCTTAATCTAAGTAAGGCGCTTTAACAATTGAGCAAATACTCTAATGCAGGAATAATCCCACATTTAACACAAACTTACAATTAACATGCACCATTTTGCAGCATAAAGTCTTGAATATGCTCAAAACAGTGTTCACTGCTTTGCATGTGGCAATGATGCCCACCATCTACATTAATGACCTTCAAGCTATTGTAATAACTAATATACTTTGCCAAATTTTGTTTTACAAACGAATAACCTTCGTTACCTAAAATTAATTGACATGGTGCAATTAAATCTTTTATTGCACCAATACATTGCGCCTCATCAAACCTAAAACCTGAGTGATTTTTGAGCTTTGGATCTGTTGTTAGCGCAAAACCATCTAAAACCTGTTTTATATTTCGCTGCATTAATAGCGTAATAAGCTCGCTATTTAAATCGGTTGTTTGAGCGCGTGCTTCATAAATAAGTTCTTTCGATTTATAAATTCTCGACTTTTTATTTTTTAAACGCGCTCTATTTAGTACTGCACTTTTTAACTGTTCACACACGCCTTCACTAGGGGTTGTAACACAACCAATTCCCTCAATAAAGGTAACAGACTTTACATAATCGCTAAAGCAGCTAGCAAAAAGACCTGCAACCATAGCTCCCATTGAATGACCTACTAAATGTACTTTTTTAACACCAAGCGCATTTATAAGTTGGTACACATCGTCAATATAATCAACAAAATAATAGTGTGCATCATCACTTCGCCAAGACGATAAACCGTGCCCAACAAAGTCAATGCAGTACCAAGTGTGTTTTGGGTTAACGTTGTTTAACATTGGCATAAAGCTATGGCAGTTGTCTAACCACCCATGCAACGCTATTACTATTTCGTTCCCTAAACCTACTTTTAAGCCATGAATATTTAAATTATTGGTTTCAATATTAAATGGCTGCACGGTAAGTCCTTTATTAATTTAGAGCATCATTATTTATAGCATACAAGTTGTCAGACCACTAACTTAGAAAATGGTGCCAAATTCACGATTTAATTATCTTCCTGGTATCAAATATAGCACTGAGTAGAAAACCAAACTCAATATTTTCAATAACTTAAAAATGGAGTAATAAGCAAAGTTTTTTTAACATATTAATTTTGAGTACCTTTTAAACAAATAAAAGGTGAGAGCACCATATATAGATAGCTTATAACTAGTATAATTTAAATAAATAGAACTAACAGCGTTAACTACAATTCTATGTATATAAAATCAAAGTATAAATTATAAATATCTCAGATATTCATTTATTTATCATCCTATCTGTATACAATATCAGCGGCTATTAAATAAGGTACACTCATAAGGTACAACCATGAAAAAACAGATCAGCTTATTGGCACTTTTATGCACCGCTTCTGGTGCCTACGCAGAATCAGCACCTAAAAATGTAATTTATATGATTGGTGACGGCATGGGTCCGGCTTACACCACGGCTTATCGCTATTTTAAAGATGACCCTGCAACAAAAGAAGTAGAAGGCACGGTTTTTGACACTATTTTAAAAGGCATGGCTCATACCTACCCTGACGACCATACTTATGTAACAGACAGTGCAGCGGGTGCTACAGCGCTTAGTAGCGGTCATAAAAGTTATAATGGCGCGGTTGGTGTAGATACAGACAAAAAACCAGTTAAAACTATGCTTGAAATAGCAAAAGAGCGTGGTATGACAACAGCGCTTGTTGTAACGTCACAAATAAACCATGCAACACCTGCTAGCTTTACAGCTCACAATGAATCTCGTTACAACTACGATGATATTGCCAACGATTATATTGATAATAAGATTGCTGGTAAATTACCCGTTGATTTAATGCTAGGTGGCGGTACTAAATATTTTATTCGAGATGACCGTAATTTAGTTGAAGAATTTAAAGCGGCAGGTTATCAATACGGTGACGATATTAATAATCTGGGCCAAATCACACAAATACCTGCCATTGGTTTGTATGCAAGCAAAGGCCTGCCATTTGCACTTGATATAAACCCAACTCGCCTTACTCAGTTAACATCTAAAGCGCTTGGTTTACTAGATAACCAGAACGAAGAAGGCTTTTTTGTGATGATTGAGGGCAGCCAAATTGATTGGTGTGGTCACTCTAACGATATAGCCTGTGCGATGGCTGAAATGGACGACTTTGCTAAATCAATCGAAAAAGCAAAAGCGTACGTTGATAAAAATAAAGACACTATACTTGTAGTTACAGCCGATCACTCAACGGGCGGCTTAACTATTGGTTCGCACGGCCAATTTAAATGGGAAACAGACGTAATTAAAGGTGTTAAGGCAACGGCTAGTAAGTTAACAGACAAACTTATGGAGTCTAAAGACTTAAAACCAGTATGGACTGCTAACACCAATATTGAATTTACAACCGAAAACCAAATCAAACTAGAGCAAGCTAAAAAAATGGGCGAAAAAGCGCTTAATTTAGCTGTTAAAAGTATTATTAGTGATGCGAGCTTTACTGGCTGGACAACCGGCGGACACACCGCTGTAGACGTTCAAGTATTTGCCTATGGCAAAGGCAGTGAGCAATTTATTGGCTCACAAAATAATACTGATATTGCCGATAAGCTAATTGGCTTTATTGAACAGTAATACCAATCCGCAATAATACTTAATCAATTTGAGGGGTTAAATCTGACGTTAACTACGTTAAAAATTTCTGATATAGAACAACTAAATAACGAAATTTTTGCCTTGTTATCGACACGATTTTCTTCCCTCAAAATAGATCACTTAATTAAGCGAATTGGTATAATTTCACCTCGTTTTTGACACAAAAAGCCCGAACACATGTTCGGGCTTTTTATTGAATTTTATCACTGTATTTATCTAAAACGTTTGAATGAGCTTTAAGCGTATATATCAACGCCTATTAAATTTTGTACTTCGGCTCTGCGTTCTAAATTGGCAAATTCAGTATAAGTAGAAATCGCTTTACTTACTTGAGCTGTCGGTTGGTCGTAAATTGTTTGGCTGTATTCATTGCTTTTAGCACTGCTTTTAAACAGTTGATTAGCCAGTTCGACGCCCTCGACACTGCTTTTTACATAATCGGTATTCGTTTTTTGAGCAGCCGGCTGGTCTAATAAACTCTGTGGTTTATTAGTAACAACTTTAGTAGGGCTAACCCTACCCGGAATATCTCCGGTAAAAAAACCTGAACCAATAGGCAGCGTCATTACGCGTCTCCAACCTTAATATTACATAAAATTATGATTTAAAAACAACCAATTTGCAAATAATATGATTACTCACGTCCTGGTAGCTTTTTCCACGTTACCGTATCGCGCACATATTTAGGTTGAGCGTCACTCGCTTTTACAACGTCACCCGCTAAAAACGCGGCTTCAACATGCGCTAACATATAACGCGCATCAGGCAATGTAATATCAGTATTAATTGTCACGTTTTCAAAGTCATTAAGCGCATCAGGATAGGTTTTAAAGCCTGTGCCCACCGCTACAGATGGCTCACTGGTCGCTATATAGTCATTGTTTAGTAAATCAGGTTTTATAACGCACTCTTGGTTAACTAAAAGCATTAGATTATTTTGCGCTTGGTAATGTGCAAAGTATATCTCCCCCATACGCGCATCTATGCTTGGATAAACACTCACACTACCGTTTTGTTCAAACGCTTGTTGCGCCATAATAGCCAAAGTAGACACACCTACAAGCGGCAAATTAGTTGAATACGCTAAACCTTGTGCTATTGCTACACTAATTCGCACACCAGTAAAACTGCCCGGGCCTTGCCCAAAACCAATGACATCTAAGTCTTTTAATTTACAGTTTGCTTTAGTTAATAGCTCATCCACAAGTGGAAGTATTTTTTGGCTATGTTGCTGCGGACATTCTTCAAAATGATGAAATGTTTGGCCCTGAAAATGTAAAACAATTGAAAGTGCTTCAGTTGAAGCATCAAGGGCAAGAATATTACTTTTGATCATTTTATTACTCTAATTAATTTGTTTTAAAAATGTATTGGCATCTTCTAAGCTTCGCGTGCGGCGCATCGGCGGTAAGCTTTTTAAAAATACTTGGCCATATTGGCGTGTAACTAAGCGATTATCGCATATTACAAGTACGCCTTTGTCTTTACTATCTCGAATTAAACGCCCTACACCTTGTTTTAGCGCAATAACAGCCTGCGGTAATTGTATGTGTGAAAAAGGGTCTTTTCCCTGCATTTGGCAATCTTGCATTTTAGCTTGAAGCAATGGATCGTCAGGGGCTGCAAATGGCAATTTGTCTATAATAACACAGCTTAACGTGCTGCCGCGTACATCAACGCCTTCCCAAAAAGAAGCCGTGCCGAGTAATACCGCATTACCATGGCGGGTAAATTTCTCTAAAATAATACGCTTAGACATTTGCCCCTGCATATAAACTGGGTAGTCTATTTGTGTAGTGAGCCCTTCGGCAACTAAGTGCATCATTCGATAGCTCGTAAATAACACAAAACAACGCCCTTGCGCTGACTTTATAAGCTCAAGTGTTAATTTTACAATCGCATGCGGCATATTATCAGCGTGTGATTCGGGTAAGTAACGCGGTAAACATAGCAACGCCTGATTAGGGTAATCAAATGGGCTATCTACCATCATGCTTTGTTTTGGTTTTAAACCAAGGCTTGCATTAAAATGCTCTAGTTTGTTGTCGACCGAAAGTGTTGCTGAAGTAAATACAAAGCCTGCGCCCGTGTCTTGCATCATTTGAGCAAATTTAGCTGATACATTTAATGGCGTTATATTAATAGTTAAATAACGGCGCGTTGTTTCATACCAGTAACTAAAACCGGTTTGGGCTGTATCAAAAACCCGCTCTAACTGCCCTTTAAACGCAAGTGCACGCTCAAACGGGTGCTCAATTTTGTCGCTTCTATCTAGGCAAAGTTTAAGTACTTGATAAACAAAATCTAAATCACTAATGACGCGGTGAAGCGCCGCGCATATTTGTTTATCACTTAGCTTTTCTCGCCAATCGCCTCGACTGCCATCAACACCAAACTGTAATCGTAAATCAGCAACGCTTGTTTCAAGCTTATTTAAGCTTTTACCTAGCTGCAGCATATCGGGAATTTCGGCTCTATAAATAGCACGTAAATCATTAATTAAATCCACCAGCTTTTTAGTACTAATACTCTCACCAAAATAATCACTGGCAATTTCGCTTAACTGGTGGGCTTCATCAAATATATACGCGTCAGCTTTTGGCATAAGTTCAGCAAAGCCACTTTCTTTTACAGCCATGTCGGCAAAAAATAAATGGTGATTAATCACAACTACATCGGCATCGGCCGCAGTTAAACGTGCTTTGCGTATATAACAGCTTTGAAAATCTGGACACTCTTTACCTAAGCAATTATCGGCTGTTGAATTTACATAAGGCAGTACTTTCGCGTCATCTTCTATACCAATACAATCGGCTAAATCGCCTGACTGCGTTTCACTGGCAAACTTAGCCACCATCGCTAGTTGGTGCATTACGTCGGAGTCATCAGTAGGCACATGCGCAACATGCTGATTAAGTCGGTAGGTACATAAGTAATTGGCACGCCCTTTTAATAAGGCGGTTTTTTTAGAAGCACCAAGCGCTTTCACTAATTGAGGTAAATCGCGGTGGTATAACTGTTCTTGTAAGGCTTTAGAACCAGTCGATATTATCGTTCGGCCTTTTGATTTAAGTGCAGGGGCTAAATATGCAAATGTTTTACCAGTACCCGTGCCTGCTTCAACAACTAATTGCGAACTGTTTTTTAATGCATCTGCAACAGCTACTGCCATATCAATTTGTGGTTGGCGAGGCGTATATCCATCTAACGATGACGCCAAAGGCCCGGTTGCACTAAACAGCTGTTTGATAATACCAATCACTTTAAAATAAATAATAGCGGGATTTTACGTAAGCAAAGCATTTAGGGCAAGTAATTACAAAATCGACTTTTATTTTATGATGCAACACACGTTTCAATAATGTGATTAACCACTAAAGTTTACAACAAACACTGTATTTATAACGTACATTTAATTTAATAATGACAATATTTACAAAGCCACATTTCCTATTAACTCTTACTAAAAACAATCCTCATTAAAAGCTATATTTAGGCATAAATACTGTGACTCTCAAATATTACAGGAGTAACATACGCGGGTTTATAATCCTCCTTTTTGTGTGTCGTTTAAAAAATAGTTAAGGTTAATCAATGAATGCTTGGTACCTCATTTGTTTTCTCTCTGCAATTGCAATTTTTATAGCCTTTGCAAACCAGTACATCCTCAAAATGCAAACTACCATTGCCATTACTACTGGCTCTGTGGTTATTTCTTTATTACTGATTATTGCAGTAAAATTATTAGGCGATCAGAACGCATTAGCAATGACCCAAATTGTTTCCAGTATTGACTTTAACGAGTTACTACTTAAAGGCATGTTGGGGTTTTTACTTTATGCGGGTGCGCTCGAAATAAACCTACTTGCCCTGCGTAAGCAGCGGTGGGAAATTACTGCACTGGTCTTGTTTTCAACCATTGCCTCCACATTTATAGTGGGTTATTTAAGCTTTTATTTATTTTCAGTTTTTGGTTTTGATGTCCCTTTTATTTATTGTTTACTGTTTGGCGCGCTTATTAGCCCAACCGACCCTATCGCTGTACTTGCTATTATTAAACAAATGCGAGCGCCAGAAGGCATCTCAGTTCAAGTAGAAGGTGAGTCGCTATTTAACGATGGTATTGGTTTAGTTATATTTACCACTATATTTTCTGTTGCTTTTTATGGCACAGATGCACAATTTGGTGACATAGCAGAGCTATTCTTTGTTGATGCAATAGGAGGCATTGCGTTTGGTTTAGTCATTGCATTAGTTGGCCACTTTTTAATTATTAATAGCCGCGATGTAAATATTCGCTTATTAATTACCTTAACTATCCCAACAGCAGGTTTTGCAGCAGCAAATATTTGGGAAATATCTGGCGCACTTGCCATGGTAACCAGTGGCATATTAATGGGTAACATTACTCGTACTAAAGCAACCGAGCGCACGGGCCCCGAAGACACCCGCTACGTAAAAGATTTTTGGCATGCAACCGACAGCTTTCTAAATGCTCTACTGTTTTTAATAATAGGTATGCTAATAGTCACTATGCCAATCACGCTTGGCGAAATTGGTTTAGGGTTATTAATGGTACCTGTTGTACTGCTAGCACGCTTTATAAGTGTAGGCGCACCATTTGTAATTTTTAAACGCTTTAGAACTTACGATAAACACAGTGTTAAAATTTTGACCTGGGGTGGACTACGTGGTGGCCTTGCTCTGGCAATGGCGGCAGCAATCCCACGCGAGCAAGTTTTTGTAGGCGGTTCAGACCTACATAACCTAATCGTTATTGTTACTTACGTAGTGGTTATATTTTCTATTATTGTACAAGGCTTAACTATTTCGCCGCTTATTCAAAGCAGCATTAAGTCAGCTGAGCAAGCCAAGTAATAAATGCTTTGTCTGCAACACACCCAGTAACCAAGTTATTATAAAAATCACTTGGTTACTGTTACTCACGTGTTACAAAAACACTTTAAAGTTCTATAAATTGTTATCCTTTTTATTTATCTGCTTTGTTTAAATTAATCCGCTTGAAATGCAAATGAAAACAATTATAATTTTGACTTTTCCTCTGCAGGGCTTTTCGATGTCCATAAATAATTCTCACATGTTTTTAAATTTTGTGTCTCTGAGCAAACGACAATTTCAATGTTTTTTTATGCTTTTTATAATGGTCATGGCAAGCTTTAGTGTTTCAGCCTCGCCTAATGAGCAAACAAAAATAAAACAAATTGCACAGCTTGCAGAGTATGTAGGTGTTGATTACGTGGCAGCTGTTGGGAATGGTGAAATACTTGATCCTGACGAATATCAAGAAATGACTGAATTTTCGCACGTTATTATTGAGCAAGCTGGACAGCTATCAAGCCAAACAAATGAGTTTGATACAGTAAAGGCACAAGCTAAAGCCCTGCATACAGCGATTGCCAATAAAGCGAGTGTTGCCGATGTACGTGCAGCAAGCTCTGCGCTTCGTGAGTCGCTACTTACCTTTATGCCGCAACTATCGTTACCTACATCACTACTTCCTGTTGAGCAAACCAAAGCGCTTTTTTCTGCTAACTGTTCAATGTGTCACGGCCCTAGTGGTCAAGGCGACGGCCCGCTTGCAAAAAACTTATCGCCAGAGCCTACCAACTTTACCGATGAAGAACGCGCAACTAACCGCTCATTAATGGGGTTATTTGACGCTGTAAGTAACGGTATTAACGACACGCCAATGGTTGCTTTTACTCAATTTAATGAACAACAACGTTGGTCTTTAGCTTTTTATGTAGGTAGCTTGGCATTTAAAGATGTTCAAAAACCACAAAATCTAGAGCAAAACATTACCGCTTCGCAGATTGTAAACTTAAACCCTGCACAATTATCGGCAGGTCAAAGTGAAGCACAAGCACATTACGTTAAATGGCTTCGTGGTAATCCAGAGCAACTATTTACCGGTAAAAAGAATCCGATAACGGTTACTCGCACGCAGTTACTTGCAGCACAAGCCGCGCATGCTAAAGGCAATTACTCACAAGCAAGTGATTTAGCAATTAGCGCTTACCTAGATGGCTTTGAGCTTGTTGAAAACAACTTAAATGCCTACGACGAAACACTGCGTAAAAACATCGAAGTACAACTGATGAACCTGCGCCAAACATTTAAAAACGAGAAAGATGCAGCCATCGTTGACGAAAAAGTAAGTGCAGCGCTAGCTCAACTCGCTAAAGCAGATAGCATGCTAAACGAAACCAAACTAACTGATGGTGCACTCCTCTCAGCGAGTTTAGTTATATTACTACGCGAAGGCCTAGAAGCACTCCTCGTTATTATTGCCCTTATGACCGTACTTATTAAAACTAAACGCCAAGACGCACTTAAATATGTACATGTTGGTTGGGTAACCGCACTTATTGCTGGTGGTTTAACGTGGGCTGCGGCGCAAACATTAATAGAAATAAGTGGTGCAAGTCGCGAAGTTATGGAAGGTGCTGGTGCATTGTTTGCCGCTGTAATTTTACTTTATGTTGGCGTATGGATGCACAGTAAAACCAGTGCGCAGCAATGGCAAAAATACATCAAAGACAATATAGATAAGCGCCTTGAGTCGGGTACATTATGGGGTTTAGCAGGGCTTTCTTTTATTGCCGTATACCGTGAAGTATTCGAAACCGTACTGTTCTATCAGTCTTTATTAACGCAAAGCTCGCCTGCCCAATATTCATCTATTGCTTCGGGTTTTGCGATAGCTGTAGCAATACTGGCTATTATTACGTGGGTATTGATTAAGTACTCAATTAAATTACCGGTTGCTAAGTTTTTTGCAATTACCACTTACCTATTATTTGCACTCTCGTTTGTGCTTATGGGCAAAGCTGTTATTGCATTACAAGAGGCCGACATAATAGGTATTGCGCCGCTACCAATGAGCTTTGATATTGCATGGCTTGGTATAAAATCAACATGGCAAGGTATTGTGGCTCAAATATGTGTGTTCGCTATATTTAGCTTTTATATATTTAAAAGCAAAAACCAAGAGTAATGCCGATCTGCTTAAGAGTTTAAGCTAATTGGCATAAGCAAAATACATAGTAAAAAGGCCCGCAAGGGCCTTTTTGAGTTAATTGCTTATGTATTTAGTAAAGTTGGTATTATCAAGCCCATGTATCTAAATGGGGGTTTTCGTCATCATCTACGTTAGACTTTTTTTTATTATTTTGATCATCAAGCATATTGAGCTGTTTCTTTTTTTGTAACTCACGTCTTTTTTTATTTTCTAGCTCAACCTTTTCAGCGGCCGATCCACTTTGCACACCCGCAATATGAAACGCCCCTTTAGACTCTATCTCTAGTCGCGTTATCCTTCCTAAATAAGGGATCATGATATCCATACGTACTTCCTTATTTCATCGTTTTATTTACCAACCACTTGGTTTGACTAATAAACAAACAAATATATTACAATAATTGACCGCATTACCTTAATATTATCGACAGTTATAAGATATGCTTTAATTAAGCTAAAAAAAACTTGCCATAATATGGTCGTTTATGTTTTTATGAATGCGAAATTTATTTAAACAGACAACAACTGCACGTTAACAAAATAACGGGTAGTTATATAGGATAAAAAATGCGCTTAAACCTGACAACAGTACATCATCACCACCATTCACCGGAATAACCTGTCAGGTCTTTCGCTGAGAGGTTATTCCTAAAAGGAACCTCTGGCGATTCAAATAACATTGATTCATTTTCGCCCTGAGGTTCCCCTCGGGGTTTTTAGTTTTTAAATTAAAGGAAAATGAATAATGAACAACAGTAATCGTCTACGTATCGCCATCCAAAAAGGCGGCCGCCTATCAAAAGATTGTCAAGATCTGCTTAAACAGTTAGGTGTTAAACTTAACCTTCGTGAACAACGCTTAATTGCACACTCAACTAATATGCCAATTGACGTACTACGTGTGCGCGATGACGATATTCCGGGTTTAGTAATGGACGGTGTATGTGACCTAGGCATAGTTGGCGAAAACGTACTAGTAGAAGTTCAAGCAGAGCGTGAACGCCAGGGTGTTCCAAGTGAAGTAACCAAACTTTCAAAACTAGACTTTGGTTACTGTCGTCTTGCACTTGCATGGCCACAAGAGCTTGGCGCTCGCGATAAGAGCTGGTTTGAAGGCAAACGTATTGCTACTACCTACCCAGAAATTTTAACTCAGTGGTTAAAGCGCGAAGGCATTAACGCAAGTACTGTAATGCTTACGGGTTCTGTTGAAGTAGCACCGCGTGCGGGTTTATCTGATGCAATTTGTGATTTAGTATCTACTGGCGCAACACTTGAAGCTAACGGCTTAATTCAAGGCGAAACAATTTTAGAATCAAACGCGTGTTTAATTCAAAATAAAGATCTTCAAGATGCTGACAAACTAGCACTAATTAATAAGCTTATGCCGCGCCTACGTGGTGTTAGACAAGCTAAAGAAAGCAAATACATCATGCTACACGCACCAAAAAACAAACTTGATGAAATTTGTGAAATTTTACCAGGTTCTGGTCAACCTACTCTACTTGCCCTTGCTGGTAACGATGAATACGTAGCACTTCACATGGTAAGCAGCGAAACATTATTTTGGGAAACAATGGAGCAGTTAAAAGCCTTAGGCGCTAACTCTATTTTAGTTATGCCAATTGAAAAAATGATGGAGTAAGTGCCATGCTTCGTTGGAATGAGGAATCTTCACAAGTACAAGCAGCGGCGCTAATGCGCCCTGCAGTTTCTGCCAGTGCCAAGGTTGAAGCTATATGCAAAACTATTTTAGCTAACGTAAAAGAGCAAGGCGATGAAGCCTTACTTAGCATGGCTAAAGAGTTTGATAATAGATCTAACCCTCGCTTATGTGTTCCGCTTGATGAAATTAACGCATCAGAGCAAGCACTAAGTGCAGAGCTTAAATACGCAATTGATACCGCTTATGCAAACGTTAAACGTTTTCACGAAGCGCAATTGCCAAAAGATATTAAATTATCGACCCAACCAGGCGTTGTATGTGAACTGAAATATCAAGCCATCGAAGCAGTCGGTATTTACGTACCCGGTGGCAGTGCTCCACTGCCATCGTCGGTTATTATGCAGGGTGTATTAGCGCAGTTAAGCGGCGCAAAAACCGTTGTACTTGCTACACCAGTACAAGGTGATAAAGCGATTAACCCTGCTATTTTATATGCAGCTAAGTTATGTGGCATTACTACTTTGATAGAAAGTGGTGGCGCAGGCGCAATTGCAGCAATGGCTTATGGCACCGAATCGGTTCCTAAAGTGAACAAAATATTTGGCCCAGGTAATAGCTTTGTAACAATGGCTAAACAGCTCGTTGCGCAAACTATTCCAGGTATGGCAATTGATATGCCAGCAGGTCCGTCTGAAGTACTTGTTATTGCAGATGAACGTGCAAACCCAGAATTTATAGCCGCCGATTTACTCTCACAAGCAGAGCACGGTGCAGACTCGCAAGTTATTTTATTATGTAACAGCGAAAGTATAATAGAACAAACTCAGCAGGCACTTACACGCCAGTTGGCTAATTTGAGTCGCAAAGAAACAGCCGAGCAAGCGCTCGCTAATTCATCGCTTATTTTAGTTGATTCAATTGAGCAAGCATTTGATGTATCGGCGCAATACGGGCCAGAGCACTTAATTTTACAACTAGGCGATGCAACACCATACCTAGATAAGGTTAAAAATGCAGGCTCAGTATTTGTAGGTGACTACACGCCAGAATCTGCAGGCGATTACGCATCAGGTACTAACCACGTGTTACCAACATATGGTTACAGTGCAACATATTCTAGCTTAAACTTGCTTGATTTTTTTCGTACATACACAGTGCAAACAATTACTAAAAGTGGTTTAACACAGCTTTCAAAAGCTATTTTACCACTTGCAGATGCAGAAGGCCTTGATGCCCACGCTAATGCGGTTTCAATTCGTTTAGAGGCAATTAAAAATGAGCAATGAGAGCGCACAAGCGTCTAGCTTATTACCTAAGAATATTGCAGCCCTTGCTGCATACAGCTCTGCAAAAAGTGAAAAGCTAACCGGTACTACGTGGCTAAATGCTAACGAAAGCCCGTATGCTAAAAACCTTGAACTGAGTATTGAAGATTTAAATCGCTACCCTGATCCTCAACCGCAACTGGTTATTGACCGTTACGCCGCTTATACAGAGCTTGAAAGCGAAAATGTATTAATGACGCGCGGCGCAGATGAAGGCATTGAGCTTTTAGTGCGCACATACTGTGAGCCAGCCAAAGATAGTATTGCGCTATTTTTACCAACCTACGGTATGTACAAAGTAACCGCCGATACACACAACGTTGGTATTAACGCGCTTACCCAAGAATTATTATTAAGTGGCAGTGCTGACGAAATAGTTACAGCTGTTGGCAGCTCAAAACTGGTATTTATTTGTAACCCAAATAATCCAACGGGCAGCCTAACACCACTTGATAAAGTAAAAGCGATTGCAACAGCACTTGCAGGTAAGGCACTGGTTATTGTTGACGAAGCCTATATAGAGTTTTGCCCAAAGCAAAGCGCGACTAAGCTTATTAATGAGTTTAGTAATGTAGTGGTTTTGCGTACGCTTTCTAAAGCCTTTGCGCTAGCGGGGCTCAGAACGGGCTTTACGCTTGCACAAGCGAGCGTACTAGCGCCAATTCGTAAAGTCATTGCGCCGTATCCGGTATCGGGCGTAGTAGCAAGTATTGCAGCGCAAGCAATTGCACCTGATGCAATTACATCAATGCGCCGCCAAGTTACTATTTTAAATAGCTTAAAAGCTAAGTTAGTGGATTGGCTAAACGCATCCCCTGCTGCATTAAAAATTCTCACTGGTGAAGGTAACTTTGTTACTTTAAAATTAGCCGATAAAAACTACTTTAAAATTGCACTTGAGCAAGGTTTGGTTATGCGCGCTTTTACGCTATACGGTGAAGACGACTGGCTACGAATTTCAATTGGCAGTGAACAAGAACTTGAACAAGTAAAAATTTGGTTAGATGGCTTACAAACGCCAGCTTCCACAGCATCTTTAGCAGGAAACGAAGTATCATGAGTAACCCCTATTTATTTATCGACCGCGACGGCACTATCATTGAAGAGCCAATTACCGACAAACAGGTAGATAGCCTTGAAAAGCTAGCATTTTTACCTGGTGTTATTCCTGCGTTGTTACAATTACAAGCTGCAGGTTACCGTTTAGTTATGGTATCTAACCAAGATGGTTTAGGCACAGATAGCTTCCCTACTGCTGATTTTGACATAGCACAAGACAAAATGATGGACATAATGCAAAGCCAAGGCATTAGCTTTGACGAAGTATTAATTTGCCCTCACTTTAACGAGCAAAACTGCGATTGCCGTAAACCTAAAACAGGATTACTTACCGAGCTTATGCGCTCAGGCAAAGTAGATTTAGCACGCTCTTTTGTTATTGGCGACCGCGAAACTGATATTGGCCTTGCTCAAAATCTATGTTGTGAAGGTATTTTATACGACGGCGATTGGAGTGCGATAGTGACTAAATTGACCACCGCAAACCGCGAAGGTCGTGTTACACGAAACACTAAAGAAACCCAAATTGATGTAGCCATAAACTTAGATCAAACTAAAAATGGCAGCATAGACACCGGTCTTGGCTTTTTTGATCACATGCTTGACCAAATTCGCACGCACGCAAACATTGGTTTAAACATTAAAGCCAAAGGCGATTTACACATAGATGAGCACCACCTGGTTGAAGACATTGGTATTGCTCTTGGTGTCGCACTTAAACAAGCGCTTGGCACTAAATCACAAATTGCGCGCTATGGTTTTGCTCTTCCTATGGATGAGTGTAAAGCCGAAGCACAAATTGATTTATCGGGCCGTGCATCATTTGTATTAAACGCTAACTTTAGCCGCGAAAAAGCCGGTGATTTAGACGTACAAATGGTTGAGCACTTTTTCAAAAGCTTAAGTGATAACGCCGCTATTAGCCTTATTTTATCGGTAAGCGACGGTAACTGTCATCACCAAGTAGAAGGCTTATTTAAAGCATTTTCACGTGCTCTTCGTATGGCAGTAGCACAAGACACGACCCAACAAACAGCCAGCTCTAAGGGATGTTTATGATTGCCATAATTAATACCGGTTGTGCCAATATAAATTCAGTACGCTTTGCGTTTGAACGCTTAGGCCAAACGCCAACAGTAATTACTTCACCAGAGCAATTAGCGGGTTTTGAGCGCGCTATATTACCAGGTGTAGGTCACGCATCGGTTGCTATGAAGCGCCTAGTCGATAACGGCTGGCAACAAGCTATAAATGAATACCAGCGCCCGCTTATGGGTATTTGTTTAGGTATGCAGTTACTGTGCGAAAGCACCGAAGAAGGTAACGTACAGTGCCTAGGTAAAATACCAGGACAAGTAAAAGCGCTTGATGTAGGCAATTTAACGTCGCCGCATATGGGTTGGAATAACTTAAGCGTTAACAAAGAGCATGCATTAACTAAAGGGCTAACGCTCGATGAGCAAGTGTATTTTGTTCACAGCTTTGCGCACACCGTAAACGACGCCACACTCGTGAGCGGCGAATACGGTCAAACCTTTTCAGCCATTGTTGCTAAAGACAATTACGCGGGCATGCAATTTCACCCAGAGCGCAGCGCAAAAGTTGGCGCACGTTTATTACAAAATTTTGTTGATTGGCAGTTGTAAGCTGCCCATTAACTAACAAAAAAGAGATTATTTGTGATTATTCCAGCATTAGACGTATTACAAAATCAAATTGTGCGCTTGTACCAAGGTAAATACGACACAGCACAGTTTTACCCTTTCGAACTTGGCGCGCGTTTAAAAGAATACGCCGACAGTGGCGCAGGTAAACTACACCTTGTTGATTTAGAAGGTGCACGCGATCCAAATAAAAAGCAGTGGAAACATATTCAAGCTGCAACCAAAGCACTTAACGTACCGTACCAAGTGGGCGGCGGTATTCGCTCAGAGCAAGATGTAAGTGATTGGCTAAAAGCCGGTGCAAACCAAGTTGTTATTGGTTCAATGGCAGTAGAAAAACGCGAACAAGTAAAAGCCTGGATTGAACAATTTGGCGCAGAGCACTTTGTAATTGCCCTTGATGTAAATAAAACAGCAACGGGCTGGGCACCTGCTACACACGGTTGGTTAAGTGAATCTGAATTTGGTTTACTTGAGCTGGTAGATTTTTACGTGGGCTTAGGTGTTATAGACTTTTTATGCACGGACATCAGTAAAGATGGCACCATGACGGGTCCATCGTTTGAGCTTTACGAAGACTTAACTCGCCACAACAGCACAATTAAAGTGCAAGCCTCAGGGGGCGTAAGCTCACTTGACGACATTAAAAAGCTTAAAGAGCTAGGTGTTGGCGGCGTTATTTTAGGCAAGTCTCTGCTTGATGGCGCATTTAGCGTTGAGGAGGCATTGGCATGTTATCAAAACGCATAATTCCATGTTTAGACGTTAAAGACGGCCAAGTAGTTAAAGGCGTTAAGTTTAAAGGCCATGAAGTTGTTGGCGATATTTTGACAATGGCTAAAGCCTACAGCGAAGCTGGCGCCGATGAACTGGTTTTTTACGAAATCAGTGCAAGCGTTGAAAAACGCCTACTTGATGTAAACTGGGTAGAAAGTATTGCACGCAATATCGATATTCCATTTTGTGTAGCCGGCGGTATTAAATCAGTAGCTGATGCAGCGCGTGTTTTAGAGCGCGGTGCTGACAAAATAAGCATTAACAGCCCTGCTATTGCGCGCCCTGAACTTATTAAAGAATTACACGATGAGTTTGGCAAGCAATGTGTTGTTGTTGGCATAGACAGCTTTTTTGATGAAACGACTGGTGAATATTTAGTTTACCAATTAACTGGCGATCCTAATGCATCAAGCCGTACGCGTTATAAAACACAAGAATGGGTTAAACGCGTACAAGACTTAGGCGCCGGCGAAATTGTATTAAACTGTATGAACCAAGATGGCGTTCGTAACGGTTACGACAACGAGCAACTCAGTAAAATTCGCGAGCTATGTAACATTCCTTTAATCGCCTCTGGCGGTGCGGGTAGCATGCAAGATTTTGTTGATGTATTTAAACAAAGCAAAGTAGATGGTGCATTAGCCGCCAGCGTTTTTCATAAAAATGTGATTAACATTGGCGAACTAAAACAATTTTTAACAGATAACCAAGTGGCAGCAAGATTATGCAAGTAACACAACAAAACCAAGCTCAAGTCGATTTCGCTAAAAGTGAAATGATCCCTGCTATTATTCAAGATGCCCGCTCTGGTGTTATTTTAATGCAAGGCTTTATGAACAGCGAAGCACTAAACGTTACGCTTGAGAGTAATAAAGTAACGTTTTACTCGCGTTCAAAATCGCGTTTATGGACTAAAGGTGAGTCATCACAAAACTACTTAAATGTAGTATCAGTTCATACCGATTGTGACTACGATTCAATTTTAGTCCTTGCCAACCCAGAAGGCCCAACGTGCCACTTAGGCACACAAAGCTGTTTTGGTGATGAAGCAAAACCAAGTTTAAGCTTTTTAGCACAGTTAGAAGATGTGATTGTAGCACGTAAAAACGACGACCCTGAAAAAAGCTACACAGCGTCATTATTTGCAAAAGACTTAAGCCGTAGTTGTCAAAAAGTAGGTGAAGAAGGCGTAGAAGTTGCCCTTGCCGCTATGAAACACGATAACTATGAGCTAACAAACGAATCTGCTGATTTAATTTATCACCTTACAGTATTGCTACAACGCCAAGGCTTAGCCCTTGAAGATGTAGTTAAATGCTTGCAAGGTCGCCATAAATAGCATTAGTTGTGACTGACAAACAGGCTCATATTTATGTGGGCCTTTTTATTTTTACAGTAAATCACGTGTGATATAGTGCGTGGCTAAATTAATCGGTTACTGTGAACTATGAAAAACTATATTACTCCTTCTATTGTCGCATTTATTTTAGTTATCGCGTTTATTTTAGCGGGCTGTACCAGCAAAACTAATCAGACTACAACTACAGCAACCACTACTACAACGAATCAGTCTGTAAAAACCACAGTAACACTCGATGAATGCAGCATCATAAATAACCTTATAACCAGTTATGAATCTGGTTTTAATTCAATCAAAAAAGATAAAGTAAATAACCAGTTTACTAATCAATGGCGTACTAATACTCATATTATTGGAGCAAGCTGTACGGTTACTTTAAATAAGTCAGAGCAAGCAAGCTACCAATGCCAAACACCTGTTAATACACAAACGCAAACCGTAAAGTCTCATCAAAAACTGGCTAAGCAATTACGCCAATGCTTAACCAAAACAGGTTGGTTTGAAAGCCAAAAAGAAACAGCAAGTTCAATTTACAGCACCTTTGTACTTGATACTAAAACCCCTGTCATTACACTCTCTACTAATCAAGAAGGTAATGGGTTCACTACTCGCTTTGAGATTGCTCCACCGTTAGGACTTTAATAATGCGCCAATTAAATCAAAACAAAAAACCATCTAAATTTAAAACCGATTGCCTAGGAATATGCGAAAGGCGCAGCGGTTACTGCACCGGGTGTGGGCGTACCAACGAAGAAATTTTTGATTGGATAATATTATCTGAAGATGAAAAAAAAGCGATTTTAGAAACACCACGAGCAGATGCTAACTCATAAAAAATAAAGCCCCTAAATGTTAAAAGTAACAGTTAACTAAAAACTTTTAACTTGTTGTGATTATTCATTTTAGTTGCGCTAATACAACTTTCGACTACTAGCTCGAATGAGTTATTAATATCTATATTTATAACATTGGGCTCATCTTCTTTTGGAACTTCTAGCGCATCAAATTGGCTTTTGAGTAAATCAACAGGCATAAAATGCCCTTTTCTGTCCTGCATACGGCTTTTAACCAGTTCAAAATCACCATAAAGATGTAAAAAGGTAATGCCTATATTTCCGTCACATATTTGTTCTCGGTATTTCTTTTTTAATGCAGAGCAGACTATTACCGCAATTTCATTTTTCTTTTCAATGCTAAATGCAGCATCACGTATTCTTTCTAGCCAAGGCACACGATCAGCATCGTTTAAAGGCTGCCCAGATGACATTTTTAATATATTAGCCTTGGGATGTAAGTCGTCTCCGTCGATAAATTTAGCGCCAATGCGCTTTGCTAATGCATCACCCACACTTGACTTTCCTGTGCTTGAAACCCCCATTACAATATAAACACGACCTACATTTGTGTTACTCATGTATTTACCCTCGCCTTAATTTAATAATTAATTATTTTCAATGTATATATTATATTGAGTTACGGGTAACATGTTACCCGTAACAAATACAAAAGTGAAGTTAAACACACACTAAACATCATAATTCACACTGAATATAAGTAGGGAAAAATGTCAGATTTATCATTAATACTAACAGCGGCAGGCTCCATATTTTTATTGCTTTTCTTAGTAATGAAAGTACGACTCCATGCTGTCGTCTCTTTGATCCTTGTTTCTATGATTGCAGGATTATTCTCAGGAATGAGCCCTGAAATAATTGCCGCTACAATTCAAAAAGGAATGGCCGGAACACTAGGCTTTGTAGCGGTTGTGGTCGCTTTAGGTGCCATGTTTGGCAAAGTAATGGAAGAAACCGGCGCGCTGGATCGTATTGCCCACACACTTTTACACCGTTTTGGAGAAAAAAACGCTAATTGGGCGCTTACCTTTACGGGCTTTATTTGTGCCCTACCCCTCTTTTTTGATGTGGCCGTTGTACTTTTAATCGGTATTGTTTTTGCTGTAGTAAGAAAAGGCGGTGGCAGCGTTGTTAAAATTGGTATTGGGCTACTTGCTGGGATAGCGTCTTGTCAGGCGTTTCTTATTCCTGCGCCAGGGCCGATTTTGGTTGCCTCTCAATTAGGCGCTGACTATGGTTATATGATTTTATTTGGCCTTATTGCTGCCATACCAGCGATGATCATAGGAGGTCCAATATGGGGCTCTATTATTTCTAAATCTATTCATGTAGAACTCCCACAGCACGAACAAATCGACGATAACCAAAGAGTTGGTAAAGGGACGCCTAGTTTTGGATTAGCATTAGGTTTGATTGCTTTGCCATTAATTATGATTAGTTTAAATACTATTGGTAGTCGCTTTGTTGAAAAAGACTCTGATTTATATAATTGGTTAGCCTTTATAGGTCATCCATTTACTGCAATTTTAGTTGCCTGCCTAATGGCATTTTATTTGCTCGGCGCAAGGCGCGGTGTCCCTAATGCTAGAATCATGGAAATTTGTGGTAGTGCCTTACAACCTGCGGGAATTATTATTCTTGTCACTGGTGCCGGTGGGGTATTTAAACAAGTATTAGTTGATTCAGGAGTAGGTACGGCACTGGGTAATTACTTAGCTGGTTCAGGCTTACCGATTGTAATACTCGCTTTTGTATTATCAGCCGCTGTGCGGGTCATTCAAGGCTCTGCGACAGTAGCTATGCTTACAGCGTGTGGTTTAATTATACCAATGCTCCAGCCTTTAGGACTTGATGGAGCGCAGCTTGCCGCTGTTACCATCGCTATTGGTGGGGGCTCTATTGTGCTCTCCCATGTAAACGACTCAGGATTTTGGTTAGCGAGTCGCTATCTCGGTTTGAGCGAAATGCAAACTCTTAAAACATGGACGGTAATGGAAACCATTATTGGTACTGTTGGCGCACTTGTCGCTATGATTATTTCTCTGTTTTTGTAAAATTACAGTATGTAGAGTTATCATCACACACATAAAAATTACCTGGGCCTTTTGTTATTTAGGCTCATGTAATTTGAGTATTTAAACACTCCCACCTAGATGAACTATATAACCAGTATCAATTACTTGCTTATAATTCATGCTAGTATCCAAATCGGAATTAATCCGGCTCAACAACTCTCTTCCCGCAACATTACCTATTTGATAACGAGGGGTGATCACACTTGCTAATTGAGGCACCATTGCTTGGCCAATATCATGACCATGAAAACCCACAATCCCCATTTGGCTAGGCACTAAGATGTTGCTTCGCTGGCATTCAAAAATAGCCCCAATTGCTAAATCATCATTAGTACAAAACAAACAGTCAGTATTTGGGTAGTCAGTACGCGTTTTTTGTAAAAGTTCAGCGCCTAAACTATAAGATGAAGCTTGATCAGTCATCACACTTTTAGGCGTAAAGCCTTTAGCTAACATAGCATCTGAATAACCTTGAAATTTTAGGCGTGTTCGTACATCGAGCCTTGCACCTATATAAACAATATTGCGATAGCCTTTATTTAAAAGCGCTGTCGTCATATCAAAAGCGGCTTTAACGTTATCAAAACCAACCGCTTGCTGCATAGGAGAGTGATGAGTATCCATTATTTCAATCACAGGTACGCCTGACATTTCAATCATTTTTAGCGTTCTGTCTGTGTGTGTGGTTTCTGATAAAATTAAACCATCAACGTGATACGACAATAAATACTCAACCCGTTTTTCTTCAATTTCAGGGTTGTAACCATAATGGGCCAACATTGTTTGATATCCTGCAGGCCCTGTTACATCTTCAATGCCTCTTATAACTTGAGCAAATACGTGATTCGTTAACGATGGAACGAGTACACCAATAGAATAGCTTTTAGCATTAGAGAGTAAATCAGGGGCTTTATTTGCAATGTAGCCTAGCGTATCAATAGCTGCACTAATTTTAGTGCGAGTAGACTCTGATACTTTTTCGGGATTACGTAAATAACGACTCACCGTCATTTTGGTTACACCAACCGCATCGGCAATATCTTGAAGAGAAGAACGTTTGTTTTTTTTCATCACACACAATTAAATAAAATGTTACTTGTAACATACCAACTATTGCGAAAAATCACTACTTTTAGCCCACTTTATTTAGGTTATCGCTAAGCGATTACCCAGAGATTTAAATAACCTAGATCTATTTTAATGAATAAATCTGTATTTGTACCAATAACATTAAACAGAGGCTCAGATACTCCGAGCCTCATCGTAATTGAAAACTTATAGCAATCTCAACAATTGCGAACCAGGTACGCCGCTTTGTGGTAATAGCGCGGGGGTAACTGCAAATACTTCTGGTATTTTACTTTTGATTTCATCCATCTTTTTACGGTTATTTTGTTTATCATAAACATAATATTTAAGGATATTTCCGTATACATTGTCTTTTGCATCAACCTGCTCTAGGGTTTTTAATGCTTTATCGTAATCATCAAGGTAAATGTATGCCAGTGCTAAGTTATCAGCTGAGCCAACATGTAGCTTACCTTCAAGCTGTTTTGATAAATCTTCAAGCTCTGCAACAGCAAGCTCATAACGCCCTAGCTGTATATAGGCCGTTGCTAGTGAATTTTTTAAAAAGTAAGGCGGGTTACTACCAGGCTCATACCATTTTTCGTAAGCACTCAGTATGTCTTCATATTGCTCAAGTTTAGAGTAAACGTGATTTAGCAGCCTAAAGCTTTGTAGTTTGATTTCAGCTTCTTCAAACCCCGTAAGTTTGTCTCTATTCAAGTGCCAATCTTGAATGCCTTGCGCAGCTTGGTTTAACAGTTCAGGGTTATCACTTTTTGCCCCAGCAGCACTTTTTAGAAGCTGTGCAAGTTGTTGATTATAAACTTCACTTTTAACAGGAGCCTGAGACGTATTATTACTTTGCTGTTTGTTATCTGAATTACCGTCTACAATTTGCGCTGCAGCTAAAGCACTAAAAGACATTGCCGCCGCAACCATAACCAAATATTTACTTTTCATTGTTTTTTCCTTGTTTAACATTTTGATCCTCTGAACATTAAAACTCTTAGAGTGAGCAATATTCAAAAGTGGGGGGGTAAAAAAGTTAGGCGAGCTTCCAGCACTTTGCTCTTGTAGCAATAAACTTGCTAAATCCAATTGGTATTTACCTTTTAGCTTTTGCATACACAACTCATCACAGCTAAGTTCGAGTTGCTCTCTTGCTAAACCAGTTAACTTTAAGCAAATAGGATTCCACCAAAAAACGCTTTCTATAAAACAAATAAGCCACGTCCAATAAATATCACCTTGTTGTAAATGAGTTACCTCGTGTTGAATGACTGAATCTAATTCTTTACGGTGTGTCATCGTCGACTCTAACCAAATAACAGGCTTTATTAACCCGGTAGCAAAAGCAGGTTCTGTATGGGTTGTTAGTCTAATTGGATACTGATTGTTGATGTGGTTAAGTTCAGGACTTGGCTTTGAGTTAATGTATAAATTTTTTATAAGCTTTACATATAAGCCCATGCGTAATAAAAACAATCCAAAACCAGCTAAAACTAAAACCATAAAAACATTACTAAGTGATGGCAATAAGTCCCATATAACCATATCGCTTTGTAATTCGTCCTTAGTTGCTACTTGTTCAGCATTTGGTATTAGTGCTTTAACATCGGGAATCAATTGCGCCACGTTAAATGTGTAACGATTTGCCCCTTCAAATAAGGATAACTGGGAAAAATATTGCCAAGGGACAAACCAACATGCCAAGGCAATCATTAAAATGTAAAAGTTTAATCGTGCTGGGGCATTTTTAAGCCCTTTTACTGTAAGCAAAATACATAAGCTAATAAGTGTGCAAGTTAGTAAATAATCCGTCATTACCCTCTCCTTTAATCTAACTTCTTATTTTTTAAAAGCGTTTGTAAATATTCTATATCTTCATCATTTAGCTTTTCTTCTTTGATAAAGTGGGCAATTAAACTACGAGAATTACCTTTAAAAAATCGTTGCATAAAACTAGGCATAGCTTGCTCCGATAATGTGTCTTGAGTAACTATTGTTCTAAAAACAATAGCTCGCCCTTCATGTCCACAACGCTCAATCGCTCCTTTGTGTTCTAACCTATCTACAATAGTTTTAACTGTTGTATAGGCTACTTTTTTATCTTTTTGCTTATCAGCTAAAAGCACCTTATGTAGTTGACTCGCGGTACAGGGTTCTTCCTGCCAGAGCAGCTGCATAATATCCATTTCAAAATCACTAAGTTTCATTGTCGCTCCTATTACTACACTTGTAGTGGTACTGTTACAAATGTAGTAGTAAGTAATCTTAGTGTCAATACAAAATTGACATGTGAATAAAAAACAAACGGTAAAAATATAAAAGCCTTAGGAAGGTTTTATAAAAAAGGTATATAAAATAAGGAGGTATACTTATTAATAGATTTTAGAAAAACATAAAAAACGATAGTTTATTTTCAACTAACGCTTTTTATGCTTTAAAGTTTTTTATGAAAGGTAGTGAGGTAACTATGCTTTATCGAGCGCTTGGCTTACATCGGCAATTATGTCTGCAATGTTTTCAATACCAACCGACAAACGAATTAAATCGCGGCTTACGCCCGCATTAGCAAGCTCTTCATCATTTAATTGGCGGTGTGTAGTTGACGCAGGATGACACGCAAGCGACTTGGCATCGCCAATATTAACTAAGCGTAAAATCATGTTTAGTGCATCAATAAAACGAGTACCCGCTTCTAGGCCACCCGCAATGCCAAAGCTTAAAATACCGGATGCTTTGCCACTGGTAATTTTTTTGCTCATTTCGTTATACGGACTTGATTTTAACCCTGCGTAATTAACCCAAAGCACTTTTGGATGGTTTTCTAAATATTCAGCTAACTGCTGTGCATTTTCGCAGTGGCGATCCATTCTTAAGCCTAAGGTTTCAAGGCCGATTAGAATGTCAGATGCGTTTTTAGGGGCAAGCGCTGCGCCAGTATTTCTAAGTGGCACTACTCTGCAGCGTCCAATAAATGCAGCTTCAGCAAAGGCTTCGGTATACACCACGTTGTGATACGACGGATCGGGCTCGTTCATCATTGCAAAACGCGTAGCATTTGCTTTCCAATCAAATTTTCCTGAGTCGACAATCATGCCGCCAATAGCAGTACCGTGCCCGTTTATATACTTTGTAAGTGAGTGAACCATTATATCGGCGCCTAGCTCAAATGGGCGGCATAAATACGGCGTAGCCACGGTATTATCAACAATAAGCGGCACACCTTTGCTATGTGCAATACGTGCTAAACGTTCAATATCAACAATATTACCTGCCGGGTTACCAATAGATTCACAAAAAACAGCACGGGTATTGTCGTCAATGGCATCCTCGAATGCGCTAAAGTCATCGGCTTTAATCATGCGCGCTTCAATACCTTGCCTAGGTAGTGTATGAGCAAATAAGTTATACGTGCCACCATATACTTGGCTGGTACTTACAATATTAGTGCCTACTTCGCACAAGCATTGAATAGCATACGTAATAGCGGCCATCCCAGAGGCCACGGCTAGCCCACCAATACCCCCTTCCATTGCAGCAATACGTTGTTCAAGTACGGCATTGGTTGGGTTCATTATGCGGGTGTAAATATTTCCAGGTACTTTTAAATCGAATAAATCAGCGCCATGCTGCGTGTTGTCAAATGTATAAGAAGAAGTGTGATAAATAGGCACGGCTGCCGATTTGGTCGTAGGCTCAGATTCGTAACCGTGGTGCAGTGCTAATGACTCTAATTTCATAATTATTTCCTTCAATTAATTTACCACTAACCTAGCACTTCTTGGTTATAAAATGCACATTAAATATATTAAAGGGTGTTGAGGTGAGGTGATTTGATTTAAGTTAAAGGCGGTGATTAGCAGACATTCAAAGGCTAAATAACAACTAGTCAGCCCTTTAACTAACAATATAATAACCCACCCCAAGTATAATATTTATTATTGGTAATAATTTACACAATTTGCTATTAATAGAAGCCCATAAAATAAGGATATTCCAGCATAAAAAAGAAAAGTATCCTTCAATAAACCTGCAGTGTAATAAAAGGAGTTATTAGTATGTCAAAAATGTTCGAGTTAAAATCAAACAGAAATATTGCTATAAAAATGAGTTGTGGAGTGACATTAATTTGCGCTACATACATATCATTTAATAACATATTTATAGGGCTAGGTTTAGCTGTCATCTCTATTCTCATAACTTACTCTGTATTAAATAAGAAAGGTAGTTGGTTCTCTTAGTTATTATATGAAGCTATTTGCGTAACGTTATTTATACAAGAGAGCAAACGCCATAAGCTTCTAGCATTCTTTCTAAGATCAGCTAAGAGCGATCAGCAGATCGTTGAGGTTGGCTAAAAATCGTAGTTACTTGATTGGTCAAACTGCTCTTTGCGCGTATATTCATGAAAATAAGCGACGCGCGCATATTGTTCTATTAAACTTTACTTTAAAGCTTTAAAAACTTAGTGGTAGTAATGCTTTAGGTTATTTGTTAAAACTAAATAAAGTAGATAAATGAGCGTTAAGTCGGCAGAAATATGCGCGATGAGCGCACTATTAAATTGTTGAACTAAGCCGCTACGCGGAGATCCTATTCTGACCATTTGAGCCACACTTACCTTGGGGTTATCCCATATTTGGAGGTAAGTAATGAATACACTCATTGAACAAGTCAAAACTGAAATAGCCTATCGTGGTTATTCGCAAAGTACCTGTAAAAGTTACTGCGAGCATTTACTAAAACTCAGTCATTATTTTAATAAACCGCTCGATTCGATTACTGATGAGGAACTTAACGCCTTTTTTAACGATCCTGCGATTCGTAAACTTTCTAGAGCAAGCCAAAAAATACAGATAAACAGTATTTGGTTCTTGTTTAAGAATATTTTACATCGGCCACTTAACTTAGATATTGTACTGCCAAAAGTAAAACTTCGCGCACCCACGTATTTATCGCGCGATGACATGCGACGGCTTATAGAAAGTTGCACCGATATGCGCTTAAAAACATTGATAGTGGTGTGTTATGGATGTGGTTTGCGTATTGGCGAACTGCTACGCATTAAAGTGCAAGACATCGATGGACAGCGTAGAACCATTTTAATTGAACATGGTAAAGGAGATAAGTCACGCTATGTTGTTGTATCAGATAGCGTGCTAAATCAATTACGTCGCTATTGGAAAATGTATCACCCAACAGGCTGGATGTTTTATTCACGATGGTTAATGGATAAACCCATGTCACCCTCAAGCTTCAGAAAGGCATTGAGAAAACATGCACAAGCGTGTGGCTTAAAGCACTGTAACCCACATGCTTTACGCCATGCTTATGCAACACACCAACTTGAATCAGGTATGCCACTTCATCAACTGCAACATCAGCTTGGTCACAGTGATATTAAAACCACACAAAGTTACTTACATTGGTTACCAGAGTTAGGTCATGGCGGCATTGATTTGCTTGCGAGCTGGAGTAAACAATGAGCGCTTTACACCTCGCTGATATTTTAAACTCGAATCTTGAGAATTATCGCCAGCATCATACGATGAGCTATCAACAACTGCGTGTCTGTCAGCACCTTCAATCATGCAGAACAGGTCAGCTCGGTTACCAAGCATGGCAATGTGATAACTGTGGTGAGTCACAAAAGATTGGATGTAGCTGTCGAGACCGTCATTGTCCGCGTTGCCAAGGCATGGCTACGGCTAAGTGGGTGCAAAGGCAGCAAGAGGATTTATTACCGTGTCGGTATTTCCACCTTGTTTTTACGCTCCCCCATGAGTTGAATATCATTGCGCACTATAACCCAAACGCGTTGTACCAGTGTTTATTTAAAGCCGCATGGCAAACGCTGAACAAATTTGCGAAACGAAAGAGGCATGGTCAGTTAGGCATGACAAGCGTACTGCATACATGGGGGCAAAACTTAAGTCAGCATATCCACTTGCATTGTTTGATACCCGCAGGTGCACTTGAAAAAACGCACTGGCATGAAATAGAAAAAGGCTATTTATACCCCGTGAAAGCGTTATCAACAGTCTTTAGAGGTAAAATGCTGGCGGCGTTAAATGAATGCGATAGTTCATTTACGAAGATAAACATGCCAACCAAATGGTGTGTTTATAGCAAAGCCTGTTTAACGTACAGTGAAAATTTAGTTAGCTACCTTGCTCGCTATACCCGAAAAGGCGTAATGTCAGAATCACGTTTAGTGAGAGCAAATAAACAAACTGTGAGTTTTAAATACCGAGATTATGCAGATAAGAACCGCGATAAAGTAATGACACTGAGCTGTGATGAATTTTTACGGCGTTACTTACAACATGTATTGCCGAAAGGGTTTATGCGCATTCGTCACTATGGTTTTTTAGCTAATGCATGTCGCAAGCGAAAGTTAGCATTAATAAGGTCACAAGAATCACACATAGGTAAAGTGGAGAAGCTAAAGACAGAAAACGTAACACTGATACCGCATTGGCCTTGCCAACATTGTAAGGCAGGTATCTTGCGTTTAATTGGCGTATTCCAGTTATATGAAACAACGACCAAAGTAGAGCGAACGAGTTAGCAGCTAGGTAGCTGCTTAAAATCAATTAGTTAACCTGCTTAACTGCTCAGGCTAGCGGCCTCTGTACGTGTAAAAAATATAATTGCTTATTAAGGCAAATTTAGGTGTAATGAATACATAATAAGCGCTGAGCAATGCAGGGAAAGCTTACATAACACTAGCTAAGCTGATTAAATCAGCTAGGAAAGTGAGAGCCTCCAAAAAGCAAATTCCCATAGCATAAACAACACCAACTCTGACACACCGAGCAGGTAGCGGCTCAGTCCAACAAGCGATTATGCAACACAAACAGCGTGTCGCATAAATACTAAAATGTTAGGCAACGTTGAATGAGAAGACCTACAATAAACTTTTCTCAATGGAAATTTTCTGTTGATTTAAAAGAGACAAAGAGTATTCAAAACCAAGACGGATTACCGGCTTCGGGATGTGACTGTAAAGATTGCTCCGCTTGGCGAAAACATTATAGATACAATTTTCCCGATGATTTGTTAACCTCATTAAATCGAATCGGTGTGGATCTTAATCATCCTTCTGATTGTTATGGGTGTAGTGGTCAATAAAATTTGGCCACAGTTTTAGAGTCTTTGTATCTAATCTCAGATTCATTTGGCGCTAAACCAGC
>NZ_JADYWQ010000054.1:0-599 GCF_015864725.1 Pseudoalteromonas sp. NSLLW24
GGGTCTTTGTTTTGTGACAGTTTAACTTCGCCAGAAGTCAATATTGAATACTAAAGTAGATACCAATCAATCAACTCCTAAGAGTTAACTAAATGGCACTGAATGGTACTGCTACCATTCTTTTTTTACTTTTGAAAACTCTTGATAAATACAATGTATCTATCAGAATTTTATTATCAGCTTTTCCAAATTTTTAAAGAGCAAGAGATGTAAAAACTTCTCAAAATTAAACACACTCTATTCTCAGGCGGTTAATGGCCTGATAAAGAATATTTATTTTTAAGAAGTAAGTGGTGGAGCTAAGCAGGATCGAACTGCTGACCTCCTGCGTGCAAGGCAGGCGCTCTCCCAGCTGAGCTATAGCCCCACATATGCTGGTACTTATTGTTTTAACCATCTTCTTAATTAGATAAGAAGTGGTGGGTCTGAGTAGATTTGAACTACCGACCTCACCCTTATCAGGGGTGCGCTCTAACCAGCTGAGCTACAGACCCAAAACAATAAGTGTTGTTCTCTTTACAATAACAATCATCTGTGTGGACACTACGAACAAATAAGTTCTAAATCGTATAAGGAGGTGATCCAGCCCCAGGTTCCCC
>NZ_JADYWQ010000055.1:0-403 GCF_015864725.1 Pseudoalteromonas sp. NSLLW24
ATCGTGGGGTTTCCAGCTCTGGTTACGGGCCTCTATCAGTCCTACAGGGCGCCCGTTCCCCCCAGCAAGTTCATGTCGTCGTGGCATAGTTCTAGGGAGTGCCTGTCGCCCCCAGCAAGGTCATCAGGCCCCCTACTAATCGAGCTTTCATCAAGAAGTACTGCGCCCCCAGGCAGGCGCAGGGCGAAACACCACAGCAGCCTAGGGATGGCCGGCAGCGGGCAACAGACGCACCACCATCACCTCTAGAGTTCACCTCAGCTCATCCACAAAAAGGATAGAGCGTTGCTTACGACCCATGGCCGACCAATAGGCGACCAAGTCCAAAGCCAAAGGTAAGCAAAGTACTAGGTCCGTGACCGACAAGCCATCAAGCGTCCAGCTCAAGACGTTAAAGAAGCGC
>NZ_JADYWQ010000056.1:0-522 GCF_015864725.1 Pseudoalteromonas sp. NSLLW24
AATATGTCTCCAGAGCTAAACGTCTCTTTAGGTTACAAAGGTTTTAGATCTTTAGGGAAATACAATTACAATCAGTCAGAATCGGGCAACTTTACCGTAACTACAAATTATAATTCTAAAAATAACAGATACCAAATGCTAGCTCATATAGCAGTTCAAGATGTTGTTTTTCAGGAAAATGGAGGTTTAATAGATGGGGAATCTCAGTTTGAATCTGGAGATACAGAGTTTTCTAGTAGAGATAGGTTAGATGTAGCTTTTATAAATGCCGAAAGTGAAATTTTAGGGAAGAGGTATTTTTTAGACCATCAATACAAATTAATTAAGAAAGCAGAAGACTCAACAAGCAGCGCTATTGCAACATCCATAGAAGTAGGGCATCAGTTTAATTACGAGACTAAATTTTCTAAGTTTAATCAGGACGCGGAGTCAGATTATTTCGGAAATTCTTTTTTAGCAGAAACAGAAGATAAAGCTCAGTTGCAGACAACCTACAATCAGTTAAACGCAACTTTTTCAAAT
>NZ_JADYWQ010000058.1:0-508 GCF_015864725.1 Pseudoalteromonas sp. NSLLW24
CCAGGAGGGATAAGGCGGCCGAAGGACATAGTTCCGCTCCTGAGTATGACAGTCACCGCTTTAGGAGCGCTGTACACCAGCAGCGCTTCGAGGCCATCAAGGGATGGTCATTTCTCCGGGAGCGACGCGTCCAGCTCAGGGACGATGAGTATACTGATTTCCAGGAGGAGATAGGTCGCCGGCGGTGGGCATCACTGGTTACCCCCATGGCCAAGTTCGATCCAGAAATAGTCCTCGAATTTTATGCCAATGCTTGGCCAACAGAGGAGGGCGTGCGTGACATGAGGTCCTGGGTAAGGGGTCAGTGGATCCCATTTGATGCCGACGCTATAGGCCAGCTCCTGGGATATCCGTTGGTGTTTGAAGAGGGCCAGGAGTGCGAGTATGGCCAGAGGAGGAACCGGTCTGATGGGTTCGATGAGGAGTCCATCGCCCAGCTGCTATGTATACCGGGGCAGGATTTTGCCCGGACTGCTGCTGGGAGACGGGTGCGGATCATGCGCACCAA